>NZ_CAUVXI010000089.1:0-20030 GCF_963555845.1 Protofrankia sp. Cas8
CGGACTGCGTAAACCCCCAGTCCGCGATCGTCCGATCGTTCACGTGCGCGAACGGATTCTCCTCCGGATCCCCTGGACTCTCCAGATCCCCTGGACTCTCCAGATCCCCTGGGCTCTCCGGATCCCCCTCCGCTCCGGGGACGACCAGGAACCACTGAACCCCGCCGGCAGCATCCAGCAATGGATAGGCACACAGTGTCAGAATCAGGATTCGGCCGTTGCGGTGACGCACAGCGACCTGCCCGCTCCATCCCCGCTGCTCCGCCACGGCCAGACGCAAAGCGCCCGGAATGTCGGTGGCAAGGATGCCGACCCCGGACTTCCCGACGATCTCATCCGGCGAATAACCAAGCATCCGACCTGCAGGCGCGCTCCAGGCGATGACGGTGCCATGCGGATCAACCGCGGCTGTGGCCGCATCCACCACACCAAAAAAATCATCAATCCGACCGTCGACGGTCGGGCCACGTGTCTCCAGTGTCATCTATCTCGCTCTTCCCCCTCGCGCCCCGGTTAGAACCAGGAAATCGCGACCCATACCCGACAGCGGAAGCTGTGGTCAACCACCCGGGAAGCCGGAGTCGCCAAGAGTGAGCATGGCCTGACAGACCTCGGCCGGACACATCGGCGGCTCGGGCAACGAGCTGGCCCGTTCAGCACGAAAGGCGTCGAGCATGAGGCCGAGGTGACGTTGCCAGGCTCGGGGAGCGACGCTGCGGGTCGCCTGGATGATGCGGGTGTTGGCCCAGATGAGAATGGCGATGTCCTCCGCGGTGACATCGTCGCGCAGCGTGCCCTGCTGCTGGGCGCGGGCGATGATGCGGCAACTGAGGTCGTAGGCGCTGCTTCGAGCCTCCTCCAGCCGATTGGCCTTGGGCAGGTGCATCGAGGCCACGTCGTTAAAGCCGCGATCGTGGGCCTGGAGGCTGCACAACCGCTCCAGGTAGAAGGCGAAGCCGTCCCAGGCGTCAGGCATGGCCAATGCCTGCTCGCCGGCCTCAACCCAGGACCGCAACTTGTCGAGGAAGATTGACTCGATCAGGTCGATGCGCGTGGGGAGTCGATGCGCGTGGGGAAGTGCCGGTAGACGGTACCGATCGCCACACCGGCGCGCCGGGCGACAGCTTCCAACGATGCGTCGACGCCATGTTCGGCAAAGACGTCACGCGCAGCCAGTATGATCAAATCACGGTTACGCTGTGCGTCGCGACGCAGTATGCGCTCTCGACAATCTGAACGCGCCACATCAAGCATGGTTCCAGCCTATGGATGACCGTACCGTGGTGTTACGTGACACCAGCCAGCGTGTTGCGAGCCGGCTGCTTTCCGGATCACCCAGCGGAGGGCACCGCGATGAGATCCAGGTCGATCGCCTGGTGACGGGCGACCATTCCCTTCATCTTACTGACGCCGAACTCGTTTCGATCGATCCGGGTGACCGCATGGAACCGCACCTCACTGGCGGCCGGTGCCGCTGCGGTGATGGTCAGTTCCACCGGCCGGGAGACGCCATGGACGGTGAGGGTGCCGGGCACGACCCAGGCGCCGGATGCCTCCCGGATCCCGTCGGCCACGAACGTGATGTCCGGGTGAGTTGCGACGTCCAGAAAATCCTTTGTCCTGAGGTGGTCATCCCGCTTGCGGTTGGCGGTGTTGACGCTGTTCGCGTCGAGCACGGCGCGAACGCCGGACTTCTCGATCGGATCGGTGACGACCACCACGCCTTCACGAATGGCGACGGTGCCGACCGCTTTGGCAAGCCCGAACATACCGCGGGTGGTGAACCGCACGGTGGAGCGTTCAGGGTCGATGCGATAGGTGCCCGCGCGGGGTACCGCCACGTCCTGCGTCGATACCGACCGTTCTGCCATGGTCTTTCCTCCTGATGGCCTCAAGGCCGCCGGCCACGTAAAAAGCCCGGGGAAATCATCACGCCGTTGGCGAGCGGCATGTGCGTGATTTCGCAAGCTGCCAAACCGCCCACGATGAACGTTGTCAGCCTAACACGAACATGAGGTAGAGCTCGACTTATAGCAACGTGCAATAGGGAACGCGACGTCGCGGGGCCGGGGCACGCATCTCGCCACGTTGTCGTCGGTCGACACCCACGACCAGGGTGCCACCCTCCTCCGCCTCGCGATCTACGCACCCCAGTCCCGCTCCCTGATCCATACCCCTGTTGCCGGGCGCTCTTTGGGAACGATGTGAATCTGGTGTTGTGGCAGGAGCATCAGATTCACATCGTTAAGAGCCTGTTATGATCATCGGCTGTGACCGTCCCGCGCCAGCCACCAGTAGCCGCGCCAGATGATCAACACGGCGGACGGCCCGACCCGGCCCCGAAGCCCGACCCCGACCCCGACCCCGACGCAAGCGACCCCGGCGACGTCGTGATCGATGTCGCCGGGGTCGGGAAGACGTTCGTCCTACGCCGCCGGGCTGGCCGATTTCGCCGCGAACGGGTGAACGTGCCGGCCGTAGTCGATCTGACCTTTCGCATCCGGGCCGGGGAGATGGTCGGCTACCTGGGCCCAAACGGCGCCGGAAAGTCCACGACCATCAAGATGCTGATCGGGATTCTGGTACCCAGCACCGGTCTCTTACGTGTTGGTGGGCTCGACCCGTCGCGGCAGCGGATGGAGCTCGCGCGCCGAATCGGGGTCGTCTTCGGGCAGCGCACCACGCTCTGGTGGGACCTGCCGTTGCGCGACAGCTTCAACCTGCTTCGGCGTATCTACCGTGTTCCGCCGACCCGGTTCCGCGAGAACATCGACCGTTTCGTCGACCTCCTGGAACTGGCGCCGTTCCTTGACACTCCCGTCCGCCAGCTTTCACTCGGCCAGCGCATGCGGGGCGATCTCACCGCCGCGCTGCTGCACGACCCGGAAATCATCTATCTTGATGAACCGACAATCGGGCTCGATGTCGTGTCCAAGGCCGCGGTACGCGGGTTCCTGACCGACATCAACCGTGAACACGGGACAACGGTGCTGCTCACGACCCACGACATGACCGACATCGAGCAGCTGTGCCGGCGGGTGCTGGTCATCGATCACGGCCGACTCGGCTTCGACGGACTGTTGACCGACCTGCGCGCCCAGATCGGTGGAGAACGCACCCTGGTCGTCGACCTTGCCGGGCCACACCCGCCGATCGACATCGCCGGTGCCCGCGTGGTGAGGATCGACGGGCCACGCCAGTGGTTGGCGTTCCCCGCAGCCGCGAGCGCGGCGCCGCTGGTCGCCGCGGTGGCCAGCAGATACCCCCTGATCGACCTGTCGATTCGCGAGCCTGCGATCGAGGACATCATCGCCGAGCTCTACACGTCGGGCGCGGGCGGGCCGCCGCTGCCCCGCCAGGCCGGCTCACGATGACAGCCCACCTCGCCACTTACCTCACCGTCGCCCGATGCAGCGCCCGCCGCTACGCCGGCTATCGGGCCGCGACCGCAGCCGGGGCGTTCACCAACACGGTTTTCGGGATCATCCGTGCCTACGTACTGCTCCAGGTGTGGCACCAGCGACCCGGCCTTGGTGGGTACGACACCGCCGGCGTGGTCACGTTCGTCTTCCTCGGGCAAGCACTGATCACATCCATGGCGCTGTTCGGCGGTGGGATCGAGCTGCCCGAACGCATTCGGTCCGGCGCCGTGGCCATGGACATGGCCAGACCGGTCAGCTTCCAGACCTGGTGGCTGGCGGCCGACGCCGGCCGCGGCGCCGTCCAGCTACTCGTCCGCGGAGTGCCTCCGATCGCGGTCGCCGCAGTTCTGTTCGACCTGCGTATCCCCACCGGTCCAGGCATCTGGGGGCTGTTCGCCGTGTCCCTCGTGTTGGGCTTCCTGGTCAGCTTCGGGCTGCGCTACCTGATCGCCCTCGCCTCGTTCTGGCTTCTCGACCAGCGAGGTCTGGAAAGTGCCTACAGCCTGTGCACGGTGTTCTTCTCCGGCGTCGCCGTTCCTCTTGCCATCATGCCCGGGGCGCTGCGGGTCCTGGCCCAGGCACTACCGTTCGCCGCCATGATGCAGGTGCCGGCGGACGTGTTCCTGGGCAGTCGGACAGACGTCTCGATGCTCACGGAGCTCGCCTTCCAGGCCGGGTGGGCCGCCGTGCTCCTCGCGACCGGCCGGCTTCTCACCACCCGAGCCACCCGGAAGCTGGTGATCCAGGGTGGCTGACGTCGCCAAGGCCGACGCCACAGCCACAGCCGGTACTGGTACTGGTACTGGTACTGGTACTGGTACTGCATACCGTAACCGCTTTGAAGCGGTGCGCCATTATTGTCTGTTCGCCACCATGTGGACGCAGGCGGCCTGGCAGTACCGTGCGTCGGTGGCGCTGCTGGCGGTGGGGCAGTTTCTCTCGACCGGCCTTGACCTCGCGGTGATCGGGGTGCTGTTCGCGAACGTGCCGCGGCTCGCCGACTTCGACTTCACCGAGGTGGCCTTCCTGTATGGAACGTCCTCCACTTCGTTCGCCCTGTCCAACATGCTGTTCGGGTCGATGGAGCGCATCGGCGAGCGCATCCGGGACGGCAGCCTGGATGTGATGCTCGTCCGGCCGGTCGGACTGCTCGTACAGGTCGCCACGGACGGCTTTTCGCCGCGTCGACTCGGCGGCCTCGCCCAGGGCTTCGGGGTACTCGGGCTTGCGATCGCCGGGCTGGATGTTGCGTGGAACCCCGGCCGGGTGCTGCTGGTAGCCGTGATGGTGATATCCGGCGTCGGCCTGTTCAGCGCGATCTGGATCGCCGGCGCGGCGTTCCAGTTCGTCGTCCAGCAGGCGGCGGAGGCGATGAACGCGGTCACCTACGGCGGAAACTTCCTGACCCAGTACCCGATGTCCCTGTATGGACGACACGGCATGCAGACGCTGACCTTCATCGTCCCGCTGGCGTTCCTGAACTGGCAACCTGCCCTGTACGTACTCGCGAAGCCGGACCCGCTCGGTCTGCCGACCGCGTTCCGGTTCGCCTCGCCGCTGGTCGCTGGTGCCGGGCTCGTGCTCGCCACCGCCGCCTGGCGCACCGGTCTGCGCCACTATCGCTCCACCGGTAGCTGATCATCCGATCAGCGGCGATGGTAGACTCAAACCATGATCACAACCATTGACGTGGCAGGCCGACTGGTAGTGCCCAAAGCCCTGCGCGAGCGCATGGGCCTGAAACCAGGCACCCAGATCGAGGTTGAAGAACGCAACGGCGAACTCACGTTGCGGCCGGTCGGGCCGAGGGCCGTCGCCGTCGAACGGGACGGCCGTACCGTGCTCACGACCGGTACACCCACCCCACTCCTAGAGCACGAAGACCTACTTCGCATGATCGACGAGTCGCGCGGATGGCCTCGTTGATCACAACAGCCGATACGAGTGTGATCGTGCCAGCCCTTGCAGACTGGCATCCCGAACACAAGAGGTCACTCGATCTCGTACGGAACGTCCGGCAGCTACCCGGACATGTTCTGATCGAGACGGTTTCCGTGCTCACCAAGCTTCAGCGCGGGGTCGCCACCCCGGCTGCCGACGTCGTGCTTGCGCTGACGCAGGACTTTCCTGACGAACCACTCGTACTCAGCCCGGCCGAGTACCGGCGGCTCCTCACCACCTTCGCCGCCACCGGGATCACAGGCGGGCAGGTGTACGACGCCTTAGTGGGGATGAGCGCCGCGGCTGCCGGTGCACGCTTGTTGACAGCTGACCGCCGTGCCCTGCCCACCTATGCCGCAGTGGGAGCCACCGCGGAACTCGTCTTCTGATCACTGCGCGCCGAACGGACCGCACGCTCGGTCAGCGCCCCGAACAGCAGGCCGATCGTGGTCCACAGCGACACCTGAATCGCCAGGGATGCGATGCGGAACCGCCACAGCACATCGGCGGGAAATCCCTGCGGGGTCTCGTGGACCTGTGGCAGGAGGTAACAGGCCAACCCGACGATCACCAGAGCACCGGCCATGGCGAGCAACGCCGCATCCCAGGCACCGAACCTCGCCGCGAGCCGGCGAGCCGTCACAGCGCCACCGATGACCACTGCCAGCGAGATCAGCATCATCGTGAAGTACAGGCTTGTGCGCTCACCGATGGTGTCGGGATTACCGATGGACGGCGGGTTGGCCGGATACTTCAGATCGGGCAGCAGGTACATTCCCATGAAGCCCGCGAGCGCCACCAGCGCCGCCGTCCCCCGCGCACCCAGGCCACCGAGACGGCCCTGCACACCGGCGTAGGCGAGAGCGAAGAGCCCGCCGATTGCGACGCCGAACACCAACAGGCCGGTGAACAGGCCGATGGTGCTCTGCACGTTTCGGGACACCAGATTCATTGCCTGCACGCCGTCGGCGGCGTCCCGCGCCGACTCGAAGGCGATCGCGTGGCCGACCTCGCTCTCCCCGAGGAGCTTGGCGACGACGAAGGCACACCCGGCTGCGAGCGCGCCGACCAGCATCCCACGGATCAGCAGTGCGCGAACCATCACCGGCCCCGCTCAGTGACAGGCGAAACCGAGCAGGTGACGGGCATCGTGTACGAACTCGTGGATGTAACTACCGCCCACGAGCGACACGGCGCCCTGTTCCGCACCGACGAAGTACAGCAGCAGCAGCGCCAGGACCGAACCGAAGAGCGCAAATGGGGCCAGCTCGGTCAGGGGGATCGTCGGCAGCGCCGGCCGGGCGGCCGGCGCATCGCCAGCCGCTGGATACGCCATTGCATGGGCCATTGCGGGACCTCCACAGGAATCACGCGTTCCACTCGGCAGGGCATGTCCGGCGATGGGTCTGGCTTCCGACGTCGCTCCTTGGGCGGGCCGGTCACAGTGGCGCGACCGTGCCGGATTCACACCGGCTTCCACCGCTCGGACACCAATGAGACAACCAGCAATCAACCCCTCGCGTCAAGCAGTACCGGTTACGCATCTCACCGGGTACTCAGAGGACCAGCTGGGCCGAAGGGCTACTGGCCGCCCGCCGTCAACTGTGGACAGCCCTCACCTGTAGACCGATGCCGCGACCGGGATGGCCGGATCGAGGTTCTGAAGGGGGACCACCCGCCGACCCAGTGGCGCGATGGCCAGCGGAATCATCTTGAACGACGCTACGCCGAACGGGATCCCGATGATCGTCAAACAGAGCACCACGCCGAAGATCAAATGTCCGAGGACGAGCCACCAGCCGGCGATCAGGAACCACAGCAGGTTGACCAGGAAGAGCACGACGGGAGCCTCGCCGGGCTGGTCGACCACGACCCGGCCGAACGGCCAGACGACGTAGCCCGCCAACCTGAACGCCGCGACCCCGAACGGGATCGTCACGATCAGCAGGCAGCACACGATGCCGGCAAGGAGATAGCCGAGCGCCAGCTCGAACCCGGCGAACAACAGCCACAGAATGTTTCCGATTATCCGCACGCCCGCTACCTACCCGCCTGAGCGGTCACGATCCCGAGTCACGCTCGACCCAGATCCGGCGGGACTGGATCGCCGGCATCTCGCGGACCTCACGACCCTCCACGCCCCGACCCCTTCGACAAGGGCCTCGCCGGCACGCCCAACCCCGACATTCAGGTATATCCATATGTTCGGCTAATTCAGGACCTTCGTCCTGTTTTCTGCTACCCTCACGGGTAGTAACCTGACCGGGACGGAGGACGCGGGATGCATGCTCCACGCCCTGCAACGCCGCGTCCCCGTTGCCGGCCGCGCTGGGCAGCACCGCTCCCATCCGTTCCGGAGATTCTTCCCGAACGGCACTCGACGCATCCTGGATTTGACCGATCGACAGGAGGAGCAACACGGTGAACAACGAGAAGGCCGAAGACCAGCCGCTGCACGTGCAGGGCCGGGACGCGGTCATCGCCGGTGCCGCTGGAGTACGGTGGCGCGACGGCGAGCCGCCCGACTATCATCTGTCGAAAGAGACGATGCCCCAGGAGCGTACCCACGAACACGCCAAGGGCTCCCTGGCCGACATCGTCGAGCGCGTGGTTCAGGTCTTCGAAATGGAGGTCTCCCACAAGAAAGATCCGGCCCAATGGGTCAGTATGGTCACCGATCAGTTCCGTACCCGCGTCAACGGCGGTCCCTGGGCAAACAGTCAGGACCTTGTCGAAAGAGGCAGCTACAACATCCTCATCGGCGAGAACCCCTATTACTCGGCGAGCGACGAGACGTTCGAGTCCTCCCATCAAATCTTCCTCAAGGCCCTTCCGGGCGGCTTCTTCTGGGAGGTCCTGGAGGTCTACTCGCCACCGCCTATGATCACTTTTAAATGGCGCCACTGGGGTACCTTCAGCGGACCGTACAAGGGGTTCGAGCCAACCGGCGAACGCGTCGAGATGTTCGGGGTCAGCGTGGCGCGTGTCGCTGACGACCTCAGACTGCTCGAAGTCGAACACTTCTACGACAACACCGGCTTCCTCGGCCAGCTAGCCGGCACACGCTCCGCGTGAGATCGGGGGCGCGGCTCTCCGCCACGTCAGCCGCGCCAACCAACAGACCAACAGACCAACAGCAGGAGCCGCCAGGAACAGGCTGAGAGCGCCCGGCCAGAACGTCAACGTGTGACCGGGAGATAGCTCCAGCCACGTTGTACGAAGGTGGGACGCCGGACGGGGGTCCCAGCGAAAGAAAGCGCGGGAAAGCGCGCCATCAGGCTGCGCACGGCTATCGCCAGCTCCACCCGGGCCAGCGGCGCCCCAACGCAGAAGTGGACGCCACCGCCGAAGGCGACGTGCGGATTCGGTTCCCGGCCGACATCGAACTCGTCGGCCCGCTCGAAAACCTCAGGGTCACGGTTGGCCGAACCGAGCAGAGCCGCGATCCGCTCCCCCGTCCGCACGACCACTCCCCCAATCTCCACGTCGGCCATGGCGGTCCGTTCGAAAAGGTGCAGTGGCGAGTCGAAGCGGAGGAACTCCTCGGCTGCGGTGGCGGCCAGTTCCGCCGGCCGCTCAATCAGCCGCCGCTGCTGCTCGGGGTGGCTCAGCAACGCGACCATGCCGTTGCCGAGGCAGTTGACGCTGGCCTCGTGCCCGGCGTTGAGCAGTACCACGACCGTGGCAACCAGCTCGTCCTCGGTCAACCGGTCGCCCTCCTGCTCCGCCTGGACGAGATGGGTGATCAGGTCGTCGTGCGGACGGCGGAGGCGTTCGGTGGCAAGGGCGCGCACGTAGGCGCCGAACTGGGCGGCCGCCTCCCGGGCCGCGGCCTCCTGCGCGGGACTGCGCTCGTATTCGTTCATCTTCACCAGATCCGCCGACCACGGGCGCAGCAGATGCCGGTCGCTGTCGGGAATACCGAGCAGCTCGGCGATGACCATCACCGGCAGTGGTTCGGCGAACTCGCTGATCAGGTCGAAGGGTTGCCCGTCCGCCGTTCTCATCGCGACGCCGTCGAGCAGGACCTGGCACAGCTCGTGGATGTGCGGCCGCAGTCGCTCGATGTTGCCGCGGGCGAAGGCCTTGCCCAGTAGCCCGCGCAACCGGGTGTGCTTGGGTGGCTCACATCCCAGGACGGACTCCCGCTCCAGCTTGTTGAAGCCGACCCAGAGGTCCTCGGGCAGGCGTGGCTGGTAGATCCGGCCCAGCCCGCGGTGACGCACCACCGCGTCGGCGTCACGGTACCTGGCCGCCAGCCACATCCCGAGCTCGTCGCTCCACACCGGGCGGCCGGCCGCCCGAAGCTCGGCGAAGACCGGGTACGGGTCACGGACAAGATCAGGACTACGTGGGTCAAAGCGACCTGCGTGACCATCGACCCGAAGGGACGGGACCACCGCGCGCTCCATTCCGTGGCGGACACCCCCACCCCACCATGGAACCAGTACAGCTCGGCGCGCAGCAGGCAGACCCGGCCCTATCCTGCGGCGCGGCCTGCGTGGTTGATCACGTCAACCATATTCGATCATGGCTGTTTGCGCGCACCCGGAGGCCTTTTGATCAGCTAGCCCGGCCAAAGGGTGCGCGATCATGGCTTTTTCGCGCACCCGGAGGCCCCAGTGCAGCTAGCCCGGCCAAAGGGTGCGCGATCATGGCCTTTTCGCGCACCCGGAGGCCCAGTGCAGCTAGCCCAGCGTGCGTAGCCAGTTGGCGAGCAGGTGGATACCGGCATCGCCGGACTTCTCCGGATGAAACTGGGTGGCGCACAGGGGACCTCGCTCCACGGCGGCGGCAAAAGGCTCACCGTGCTCGGCCACGGTGTCCCCGGGCTCCGCCTTGGCCGCATACGAGTGGACGAAGTAGAACCGCGTGTCCGCCGGCAGCCCGTCGAACAGCACCGTGTCGGGCGGCGGGGCCACCGTGTTCCACCCCATGTGCGGAAGGATCGGCGCGTCCAGACGCCGAACCTCCCCCGTGAGCACGCCGAGGCCGGGAGTCCGCACCCCGTGCTCATCCCCCAGGTCGTAGAGGACCTGCATGCCCACGCAGATCCCGAGAACCGGCTGCCCGCGGGCGATCCGTCCGCGGATGACGGCCGCCCCGCCGACCGCGGCGATCCCGGCCATACATGCGGCAAAGGCACCCACCCCGGGCACCACGAGCCCGTCCGCGGCCCCGCCTGCGGCCGGGTCGGCGCTCACCGTCACGGCTGCGCCGATCCGGGCGAGTGCCCGCTGCGCACTGCGCAGGTTCCCCGATCCGTAGTCCAGGACGACCACCCGCGGACCGGTCACAGCACACCTTTGGTGGACGGCACACCCGCCACCCGCCCGTCGAGCGCGACCGCGTCCCGCAGCGCCCGTGCCACCGCCTTGAACTGCGCCTCGACCACGTGGTGGGCGTTGCGGCCCGACACCACCCGCACGTGCAACGCGATCCGCGCGGACGCCGCTATCGACTCGAACACGTGGCGGGTCAGCGTCGTGTCGTAGGTGCCAATGAGCTCGATCAACTCCGGCTCGACGACCACGCAGTACGGCCGGCCGGAGAGGTCCACCGCCGCCTGCACCAACGCTTCGTCCAGCGGTACCAGCGCGTCACCGAACCGCCGGATCCCGGTCTTGTCGCCGAGTGCCTCGCGCAGCGCCTCACCGAACGCGATCGAGGTGTCCTCGACCGTGTGGTGGGCGTCGACGTGCAGGTCGCCGCGGGTGCGCACGGTCAGGTCGAAGCCGCCGTGCTTGCCGAGCTGGCTGACCATGTGATCAAAAAACGGGACGTCGGTGAACGACGACGACACGCCGGTGCCGTCGAGGTCCAGCTCGACGACGACATGTGATTCCAAGGTCTTGCGTTCGATCCGAGCGGTGCGGCCCATGGTCGTCATTCCTTCCCGGAATCCGGCGGCTGAAGATCGGAACGCGCCGGCGTCATGACCGCGCCGAGGTCATCGAGCAGGGTCGGTGTCATAGCAGGGTCGGTGTCAAAGCGGGGTCGGTGTCATCGCGGGATCGGTGTCATAGCAGGGTCGGCCAGCAGGACGCGGGTGGCGGCGAGGAATGCGTCGATCTCACCGGGCAGCCCGGCGGTGACCCGCAACCAGCCGGGTAGGCCGACATCCCGGACGAGGACGCCCGCGTCGAGCAGTGCCTGCCACATGCCGCGCTGATCGGGGAACCGTCCGAACAGCACGAAGTTCGCGTCGCTGGGAGCCACCGCGCAACCGAGCCCGGTCAGCTCGGTCACGATCCGGTCCCGTTGCGCCTTCACCGCCTCGACGGTGCCGAGCAGCTCGTCGGCATGCGCGAGCGCCGTACGCGCGACCGCCTGGGTGAAGGTCGACAGATGGTAGGGCAGCCGCACCAGCTGCAATGCGTCGATGACAGCCGGCTGCGCGGCGAGGTAACCGACCCGGGCGCCGGCGAGCGCGAACGCCTTGCTCATCGTCCGTGTCACCACCAGCCGCGGCGCTGCCGGCAGCAGTGTGAGCGCGCTGGGGACCCCGGCCCGCCGGAACTCCGCGTAGGCCTCGTCCACGACGACCATGCCGGTGCCCGTCTCGCTGACGGCCGCACACGCGGCGGTCACCACCTCGGTCGGCAGCGCGGTGCCGGTGGGGTTGTTCGGTGACGTGAGGAAGACCAGGGACGGCCGATGCCGGTGGATCGCCTGCGCCACCGCGGCCGGAGCGAGGGTGAAGTCGGCTTCGCGGGGCTCACCGACCCAGCCGGTCGCGGTTGCCATCGCGATGAGCCGGTGCATCGAATAGGAGGGCTCGAATCCGAGCGCGACCCGCCCGGGGCCGCCG
Source organism: Protofrankia sp. Cas8 (assembly GCF_963555845.1). Lineage (NCBI taxonomy): Bacteria > Bacillati > Actinomycetota > Actinomycetes > Frankiales > Frankiaceae > Protofrankia > Protofrankia sp. Cas8. The sequence goes on from NZ_CAUVXI010000089.1 coordinate 12,175, forward strand.
AAGGCCTGGCACAGCTGCTGGAGCACCTCATTCGACCCGTTGGCCGCCCACACCTGATCGGTCCGCAGCCCGAAGCCGGCGTCCGAGGTCAGGTAGTAGGCGAGGTCCGCGCGAAGCGCCTCGGCCTGGCGGTCGGGGTACCGGTTGGCCTCGGTGGCCGCGAGCGCCGCGGCCTTGCCCATGGCGTCGACCAGACCGGCGGACGGCGGGTGCGGGTTCTCGTTGGTGTTGAGCAGCACCGGAACGTCGAGCTGCGGGGCGCCGTAGGGCACCTGGCCGCGTAGGTCGTCACGCAACGGCAACTCGTCAAGCGTCAGCGGGCGCGTCGTGCGCACCCGACCCGCAGCCAACGACCGGCCGGACACGGGATCAGGCTCTGCCATCGGATGGTCTGCAACCGGATTGGCGGTCATCGCACGCGCACCTCCACCGCGTCGACGTGGGCGATAAGATCTTCAGCTCCGCCGAGCGCGGCAACCCGCGGAGCCACCTGGACGAGCGCGTCCCGATCACACTCCACCACGTGGACCTGCCGTTGGAACGCCGATACCGAAAGTCCGCCGCTGTGCCGGGCGGTACCGCCGGTCGGCAGGACATGGTTGGACCCGGCGAGATAGTCACCGAGCGAAACCGGAGCCCACGGCCCGACGAACACCGCTCCGGCGTTGCGGACCCGGGCGGCGACCGCGGCGGCGTCCGCCGTCTGGATCTCCAGGTGTTCCGCGGCCCAGGCGTTCACCACCGCCAGACCCGCGTCGGTGTCGGCGACCAGTACGACCACGCCCTGGCCGGTCAGCGCGGCCTCCACCCGCTCGCGGTGGCGGGTCGCCGGCACCTGCTTGGCAAGCTCGATCTCGACCGCGTCGGCCAGCTCGGTGGACGCGGTGACCAGCATGCAGGCGGCCATCGGATCGTGCTCGGCCTGCGCGATGAGATCAGCCGCGACGTGGGCGGGATCCGCGGTGTCGTCGGCGAGGATCGCCACCTCGGTCGGGCCGGCTTCGGCGTCCACCCCGACCAGCCCACGCAGCAGGCGCTTTGCCGCGGTCACGTAGATGTTGCCGGGGCCCGTCACGACGTCCACCGCCGGGCAACTGGCCGTGCCGTGTGCGAACATCGCGATCGCCTGCGCACCACCGGCGGCATAGACCTCGTCCACGCCCAACATGGCGCAGGCTGCGAGAATCGTCGGATGCGGAAGTCCACCGCATTCGACCTGAGGTGGCGAGGCCAGTGCGATCGAACCGACGCCGGCCTCCTGCGCCGGTACCGTGTTCATCACCACGCTGCTCGGGTAGGCGACCCGCCCACCCGGCACGTACAACCCCACCCGCTCCACCGGGAGCCAGCGCTCGGTGACCCGGGTCCCCACGGCGACGTCGATCGTCAACGACTCGCGGCGCTGGGCACGATGGACGAGCCGGCAGCGGCGGATCGCCTCGGTCAGCGCATCGCGGACGCGCGGGTCGAGCCGGTCGAGCGCGTCGGTGAGCGCGTCGGGCGCAACCCGCACCGCGGCCGGGCGGACCCCGTCGAACCGCTCGCCCGCATCGAGGACCGCCGCATCACCGCGGTCACGCACGTCAGCACAGACGGGGCGGACCGCGTCGAGGGCGGCTTCGACATCGAGCGCCGCGCGGGGCAGCAGCCCGCGCAGCGCTGGAGCCGACGGCAGGCCCGCGCGCAGATCGAGCGTTCTCAGCACGACGACGAGAGTATCCGTACCCGCACGAGGCGCGCCGGTCTTCGTGCGACCGGCGATAGAGCGCCCGGCAAGAGGGGCGCTCTTGGGGACGCGGCGTCACGGGGCAGCGCTGGTGCCCGAGCGCGTGCGTACCTGGGAGGGTGGGAAAGCGACAGTGGGAGAGAAACGTGAAGATGGGAAGGTGACGGCGGAAAAGTGACAGCCCACGGCACTACGGAGAGCGGACGGGCCTTCGACCGGCTTGAGAACCTCGTCGCCGACTACGGGGCGCAGGCGCGCCCACTTCGGCGGGTCGTCGCGCTGCTGACCGAACGGCCGTGGACCATCGGCGATCTCGTCCGGGCCTCGGGCGTGGCCCGCCGTACCGTCGAAGAGGTGCTCGCCTGCCTCACCGGTGACCTGCGCGAAGGCACGGCGACATCCAGCGGCACGGCGACATCCAGCGGCGCTGCCGGCGCTGTCATGATTTCACCGCAGCTGGTGGCCGCGTATCGTGACCGGTTCGGTTTCGACGAGCTCGGACGCACCGCGCTCAGCGATCCGCTCGCGGCGCGCCTCACCGCGCACCGCGCGCTGGTGGACACCATGGACGATCTCGTGGCCGCGGCACCGCCGTCGCGCATCGACCTCGACCACGTCCCGGCAACCGGGGAGACCGCGGCCCGGCGCGCGTTGTGGATGGACTCCACCTACGATCTCACCCGAGCGCACCTGCTGTGTATCGGCGATCATGATCTCACCTCGCTGGCCGCCTGCATCCTCGTGCCGGGACTGTCGGTGACCGTCGTCGACCTCGACGAGCGGCTGCTGGAGTTCATCGACGCCCAGTCCCGGGACAGGGGTCTCGACATCCGCTGCCTGTTCGCCGACCTGCGTTTCGGGCTGCCGGCCGTGACCGAGTCCTGGGCAGATCTGATCTTCACCGATCCGCCGTACACCCCCGAGGGCGTGACTCTCTTCCTGCACCGGGGGCTGGCCGGCCTGCGCGACACCCGACGTGGGCGGCTGCTGCTCGCCTACGGACACAGCGACCTGCATCCGGCGCTCGGGTGGAAGGTGCAACGTGCCGTCAGCGATCTTCACCTCACGGTTGAGGCGATCATGGCGGACTTCAACGGTTACGACGGCGCAGAGGCGGTAGGCGCGACCAGCGACCTGTACGTGTGCCGGCCGACCGCGACGACATGGCGGCAGCTGGCCGGTGCGACCCCAGGTTCCCGGGGCCGCGCCGCGATCTACACCCGGGGCCGCCATGCGGTGGAGAGCGCGGCGGACGCGGGGCCCTCGCCCGCGGCCGCCCAGGAACTGCTGGCCACTGCCGCGATCGGCCTCGACGGTGGCCGGCTGGTGTTCCTCGGCGACGGCGCCCCGGACACCTCCCCCGCGGGACCCGCCCATGTCCGGCTCGCCACGGCACTGCGTGGCGGCCTGCCGAAGTCGCTCAGTGGACGCAGACGAGTACAGGTGGCCGCCGACCTGAGCGCCGACCCGGGACCGTGGCTCGCCCGCACGCTGCTCGCGGTCAACGCCGACCGGCTCGTCGCTCTCATCCCTGTTGATCATTCCGACCTGGTGAACCCCGAGTGTTTTCACGCGCTGGGCGCGCTGTTCGCGCCGAAATGGCGCCTGTGCTGGCGGCGGCTTCCCCATGATCGACTGGCTCTGCTCGAGGCCGTCCCGATCGAGGCCGCCCCGCTGAGCACGGGGGAAGGCATAGTCCGCTGGCTGTTCGATCGGCCCCATGGAAAGGTCGGCAACGTCTGGACGGAGGCTCTGACCCGAGACCCGACGACCCAGAACCCGACGACCCAGGACCCGACGACCCGAGACCCGACCCGGGGCGCCGGCTGCACACTGAGCAAGAAGGACGCCCGAGCCGCCGTCGAGGCAGCCGTGGCCGATCCGGGCCTGCTCGCCGCAACGCTGATGGACCTACCCCGCCACCAGATCACGCGGATCGCGCGGATCGCGGCCCAGGTCGGTCGCCCGAGCGCCGCCGCGCGAACTCCGACAGTCGGGTGAACTCCGGCAGTCGGGTGAACTCCGGCAGTCGGGTGAACTCCGGCAGTCGGATGAATTCCAGCAGTCGAGTGGGATAAGAGCGCCCAGGAACCCAGCAACCTCACAGGTTGTGTTCAGCATCGCTGAAGTCCCGTTGCCCACCATCGATGTCAGAGCGCCGGCATGGCCGAGCGCGGACACGGAGGGCAGCCCATGAGCTTGACGATGCTGGGGCCAGCTGAATATCTGGAGTCATCCGACGGCGCCGCCCCGGACGCACAGCCGCCTACCGACGCACAGCCACCCACGCCACCGGCCCCGTCCGCCGTCCATCCGAAGGCGCCCCGTCTGTGGTGGCGGGACATGGCAGGTCTGTCCGCGGCTGCGAGCATGGTCATCGTCGTGGCCCTGTGGCTCGCGCACGGGGGTATCGCCGACCTCACCGGGAGCAGCGGCATACTGACCGGGCTCGGCCGGCTCACCGGCTTGGTCGCCGCGGACCTGCTGCTCATCCAGGTGTTGCTGATGGCGCGGATTCCCTGGGTGGAGCGCAGCTACGGCCAGGATGAGCTCACCCGGCGTCATCGTCTCGTCGGATTCACCTCCTTCAACCTGATGCTCGCCCACATCGTGCTGATCATTTTGGGCTATGCGGCGGCGGCCCGGACGGGCCTGGTGGCGCAGACCTGGGACCTGATCACCAACTACCCCGGCATGCTGCTGGCGACGGCCGGGTCCGCGATGCTGGTGATGGTCGTCGTGACCTCGGTGCGCGCGGCGCGACGGCGGCTGCGCTACGAGTCCTGGCACCTGCTGCACCTGTACGCCTACCTCGGGGTGGGCCTGTCCATCCCACACGAGCTGTGGACCGGCGCGGACTTCACCTCGACCCCGTGGGCCAGGGTGTACTGGTGGACGATCTACGCGGCCGCGGCTGGCGCTGTCATCGTCTTCCGTCTCGGCCTGCCGGCGTTGCGCACCTGGCGGCACAGCCTCGTCGTTGATCGGGTCGTCGCCGAGGCACCCGCCGTGGTGTCCCTGCACCTGCGCGGCCAGGCGATCGAACGGCTGGGCGCGAGTGCCGGGCAGTTCTTCATCTGGCGGTTCATGACCGGACCCGGCTGGTCCCGTGGCCATCCCTACTCGCTGTCCGCGCCGGCACACCCGCGCTGGCTGCGGATCACCGTGAAGGACCTCGGTGACGGCAGCGCCGCGCTCGCCAACGTGCGACCCGGCAGTCGGGTACACATCGAGGGTCCCTACGGCCGGCTCACCGGCGCCGTCCGCCAACGACGCCGCGTGACGATGATGGCGTCGGGCATCGGCGTCACCCCGATCCGGGCGCTGCTGGAGGAACTCGACTACTCCCCCGGCGAGGCGACGCTGATCTACCGGGCCGCTACCGAGGAAGACCTGATCTTTCGGGACGAACTGGACGTGCTGGCCGCGATGCGCGGCATCCGCGTCATCTACCTGCCCGGGCATCGTTCGCCGGACCGCTCGTCATGGCTGCCGGAACGCTTCTCCCACCTGCTGGACGACGACGCGCTGCGGCAGATCGTGCCTGACATCGCCGACCACGATGTGTTCATCTGTGGGCCCGACGCCTGGATGGACGCCGTGCGGGACGCGGCGCTGCTGGCCGGAGTCCCGTCAGAACAGTTGCACATGGAACGGTTTAGCTGGTGACCAGCCTGCGGCGGAGCACCGGACCCGCCGGGACGATCGTCCCCTCTCCCCTGGCCGCACCATCCCGACCGCAACCGCGTCAGCCCCAGAAGGGACTCCGACATGCGCCGCATCGTGGTAGCCATCGCCTCGACCGTCGCGGGCCTCGTACTGTTGTTCAGCTACCGCACCAGCACCAGCACCGGTGCCACCGTGGCCTCGGCCGCGGCGGTCAGTACCGGCGACTCCGCCACGACGTCCGACAGCGGCTCCGTGTCCACCGCCGTGTCCACCGCCGGTGCCACCGCCGGGTCCACATCCGGGTCCACATCCGGCGGATCGACAGCTACGACCGGATCCGCGGTCAACACCAGGTGGGGTGTCGTCCAGGTACGGATCACCGTCGCGGCCGGCCGGATCGTCAGCGCCGAGACCGTGCAGCTACCGGATCACAACCCACGCGACATTGAGATCAACAGGGTCGCCGTCCCCGTCCTCAACTCCGAGACCGTCGCCTCCCAGAGCGCGAAGATCGACGTGGTCAGCGGCGCGACCGTCACCAGCGACGGCTACATCCGCTCGCTGCAGTCCGCCATTGACGCGGCGCACCTGTCATGACGGCGTGGGTGGCGGGGTCGATGTCCCGCCGAGCCTGGATCGAACAGATCATGGGGATGCCCGTCAGCCTGCACCTGCGGGGACCGCGGGCGCACGGCGACCCCGAGGTCGAACGCATCGTCGCGGAGGTCTTCGCTGAGCTGCGGATGGTCGACGCGCTGTTCAGTACCTACCGCGCCGACAGCGAGATCATGATGTTGAACCGGGGCGAGCTGGCGCTGAGTGGCTGCGACCGTCTCGTCCAGGAGGTCGCGGACCTCTGCGCCGACGCCACCGAACGCACCGACGGCTACTTCAGCGCACAGTTGCCTGCGCCTGATGCCGGCGCAGTGACAGGGGCAGGGGCAGAGGCAGGGGCCGGCCGCCGCTGGTTCGACCCGTCCGGCCTGGTCAAGGGCTGGGTGGTCGAGCGTGCCGCGGCGAGATTGGCGGCGATCGACGGCCACGACCACTACCTGAGCGCCGGCGGTGACATCGCCGCTCATGTGGACGACCCGGTATCCCCGGCCTGGAATGTCGGAATCTGCGACCCCCTCGACAGCACGCGTGTGCTCGCCACCCTGCCCGTCCGCTGCGGTGGGGTGGCGACGTCGGGCAGCGCGGCGCGTGGTGCGCACATCGTGAACCCGAGGACCGGCCGGCCTGCTGGTTCGGACCTGTTGGCGGTGACTGTGACGGGCCCGTCGCTGATGTGGGCGGACGTGTACGCGACCGCCGCGTTTGCCCGTGGCGCCGATGCGCTGGCGTGGCTCACGAGCCTGGACCGGACCGAAGCGCTGGTGGTCACCGCGGACGGCACCCACCGAAGCACGCCCGGGTTCGGCCGCCGCGACCGAGTAGCCTCGCACACCTGACAAACCACGAACACCTGATAGAACCCGAGTATCCGATGACGGCCGACCGTCCGGCAAAGGCCGAGGCGGTCGGCAAAGGCCGAGGCGGTCGGCAACCACGGTGGCGCCCGCGGTGAACGCCCACTGCGGCGCTGATCCATGCATCCGGGAGAATCCGTGACCAGCAGCTCCGCCCGCCTGCACCACCGCGCCGACGGTCCGACGTCCGGCCCGCCGGTGCTACTCGGCCCGTCGCTGGGCACCACCCTGCATGTCTGGGACGAGCTCGTCCCGATGCTCGCCCGTCGCCACCGGGTGCTCCGGTTCGACCTGCCAGGGCATGGCGGCACCGCCGCGGACGTCGTCCCGGCCAAAGCAAGCACTGCCGCGGCCGTCGTCCCGGCCGGAGTGAGCATGGCCGCGCTCGCCGACCTGGTCCTGGAGCTCGCCGACGGGTACGGCTACGCCCGCTTCGCCTATGCGGGGATCTCTCTGGGCGGTGCCATCGGCGCCCACCTGGGCGTCCACCATCCTGACCGGCTGACCGCCCTGGCTCTGGTCTGCTCGTCAGCCCGTTTCGGTGAACCGCAGGGCTGGCACGAGCGTATCGCCGTCATCGGCGAGCAGGGGATGGCACCTATGGTGGCGCGCGGCGCCGAGCCCTGGTTCGCCCCAGGCTTTGTGCAGCGGGCACCGGAACGGGTCCGCGGCCTGCTCGCCGACCTCGCGACCGTGGATCCAGTAGGCTATGCGGCCTGCTGCGCGGCGCTGGGCGGCTTCGACTTACGCGCGGATCTCGGCCGCATCAGCGCGCCCACGCTTGTCGTCGCCGGCCTTGAGGACATCGCGACCCCGCCCACGCATGCCCGGGAGCTCGCCGACGGCATTCCCGGGGCCACGCTCGTGGAGCTCGCCCAGGCCGGGCACCTGGCCGTCATCGAGCAGCCGGCCGCCGTCAGCCAAGCGCTGACCGCACACTTCGAGGCCCGGGACTCGACGGCGCGCTAAGCTTGATTTTTAACCTCGGGCTT
>NZ_CAUVXI010000090.1:0-2476 GCF_963555845.1 Protofrankia sp. Cas8
ATCCGCATAGCGGACCGCGATATTCCCCTCCCCGGCCAGATCCGGCGCGATCCCCATGTCATACGGGCTCGACCAGCCCACCCCGAACAGGCCATCGGCCGGATTCCGGTTGTTATACGTCCGAGTCACCCCGAGCGCCGGACCCACCCCCGCCACCGCCGCATCCGTCGTCGCCGTCGTGTAGTTACTCACCACCGGGGTCACACTCGCCACCGCCGGCGCATACGGATCCGCCCCCAGATGCGCCCCGGGATCCGAGGTGGGAACCCGCGTGAAAATACGCAGCGGTGTCGTCGCCGCACTGGGCAGCTGAAAATCGCCTACCCAACCCCGCCAGTAATACGTCTGATTCCACGACAGGACGCCCTTCGGCGGACTCCACGTGTTCGCGTTGATCCACCCCGACGACCAGCAGGTCCCGGAATTCGCATCCGACCCGGTACACAACTGGAAGCTGTAGTTCACCCCCGGCCCTGGATAGTTATCCGGATCGTAACCCGTCAACGTCAACGTCGGCGTCAGACTCGACACGCTCGAACCGTTGATCGGAGTAGCCCCGGTCACCACCGGTGGCACATTCGGGACCGTAATCGTTATCGGCCAGGGGACAACTCCCTGCTCGGAGAACCAGGAAACCCCCCACTCGATCATGTCCCAACGAAACACATAGCTGCCCGGCGCAAGAGGGTTCACCGTCGCCAACAAGTCGGTCGTCTGACCCGGATTCACCGTCGTCGGAAACTGCGTCGCATACCCCTGATGCACCAGCTCGGTCGTGTTCGCCGCGTCATACACGTGATACGACAGCATGTAGCTGCTGTTCGCCGGCCACGGATCCCGACCCCGGTTCGTCAACCGGATCCGGATCTTTCCCTGTTGCGTGTTCGTCAGCGGAAAGCCCGGCTCCCAGACCAGCCCACCCGGCGGCGCCGCGTACTCCACATCGTACGGCGTCCAGCTGACCTGCAACACCGGATCAATATCCGCGCCGCTCTGCGTGGTCGCGAACTTCCGCCATCCCCGGTTATCCCCGTTATCCACCGAACGGATCGTGAAACCCTCGTTCGATCGAATCCCCCGCGACCAGTCCTGCACCCATTCCGTCAACGCCGGACTGTTCCAGTTCGCCCAGTTCGCCGGACACGCCGAACCATCCCGATAGGCGAAACTACTCCGCGCCAGCTCCGGACCATACGCCGCACCCGGCCAGTCCTTCATCGTCATACCATTCCACGCCTGGGTCACCCCATATACAGCGACCGGCACCGACGTGTCACACGCCTGCCACGAATAAAAATTCCACACCGACAGCTGCACCCCGACCACGTTCACATTCTGCAACTCACCCACCCCGGTGAAATGCACATAACTGGCGTTCGGATGCACCCCGGCGTCATACGTACCGGCACGCATCTCCACATCCGACCCATGGGTCGCCGAGTAGTTCTGCGCCACATACGTGTCATCGGTCTCCGGGTTCAACCAGGTCACCGACGGATCCACCCGCACCGGGAACTGCCGCGCCGGATCCGACAACCACCCCTTGTCCAGATCAACCTGAAGCGCCTGCCCACCGCCGTCCACCGTCACCAGGGAATAGCCGACGCCCTCCGAATACGCGCCGTCTCCCACATGCGGGTCGACCGCGGAATCCTCCATCCACCCCGCCGGAATCACCGCCCGCAGCACACCCGAACTGTCCGTCAGATGCACACCCCGCGTCTGCGGATCAACCGCCGCGGTCAACCCCTGCAACGCCAACGGAAAAACCCACCGCGTCGGCGCGTCCACCGACCGCAACACCAACGTCTCCTTCAACCCCGACTTCGTCGCGGTCAACTCCACATCCGAAAACGGCCGCACACCCGCATACCGCGCCGTGCTCCCCGCCACAACCGCCTTCGCCCCGGCGGCTCCGGTCAACCCGAACGACACCGAGGCCCCCGCCGCCACGTCAATCTTCCCGAGCTGAGCGTCACTGGCCGTGTCCGCAACCTCGGTGTTCCGCGCCGCAACCTTCACCCGATGCCGCCCGCCCGACACCGGCACCAGATCTGTGTCAACATCGGTCCAAGAACCGTCCCCACCCCGCACCCGCTGCTGCTGCGCGGAGAACTCCGACGTGAAACTCCCATCCGGATTCTGAAAGACCTTCGCGTTCTCCGTCCGGCGGGCGGTCACCTCCACCCGGCCCGGCACCGGACCCGGCTCCCGCACCGCCGGCATCGACGTCGCCGGACCGATGATCGCCGCCGCGCTGGACGGCGTCGGCTTCGGAAACTCCACCGGCCGATCCACCGTCGTCGGCACCGCGCCGGTCACCGCCGGCACCGCCGCCCGCACCTGCGCCGCCGACGGCGCCCGCCCCGACTGCGACTGCCCCGTCGACACCTGTGCCGCACGGCCCGCCGCACTCCCGGTCGCGCTCTGCGGCAACGCCGCATTCCGGAACGGATTCACCAACGGCGCCGGCCCG
>NZ_CAUVXI010000090.1:2810-20306 GCF_963555845.1 Protofrankia sp. Cas8
CCATCCGCAGCACCGTCAGCGCGGTCACCACCAGCACGGGCACCAACCCGAACGAGATGACCGCCAACCCCCGCCGAGACACCCGTCGAAGCACCCGACGAGACACCCGCAGGAAACGAGCAGCAGAAAGCCGGCCACGCATGAATAAACTCCAAAGATCTGACGGCGAGAACCTGCACGGACCCACGTCAGCGGACAGCACCGGACAACAGCACAACCCGAAAAGAAGACGCGGGTGACCTGCACGCCCGAATGAACGCGCAGCAAACAGCACCAACACAAACGGAACACCGAAGACGCGTCACCATGGGCACAGCGATGCACCCATGGTTAAGATCAGAAGACAGCCAGGCCGCTACCCGGACACGACAGCAGCGTCAATGTCCGGTACAGGTGGATTCACGCTGCGGAGCATTGCATACGAACCGTCGCAGAGTCGAGCCATTCAGCATCCACCGCAACTACAGTTCATCCGTTGTTATCAACGTGGGTTGCGGGAGCCCTCAATGCCCCTGGCGGGCATGGGTGAGCACAACGTGGCCGGTCGACCGCCGCCCGCGCGAGACCGGCCCCATGCATCCGCGACTCCCCAGTTCGCCAGCATGCTCCGGGCGCTCTAATCGGCCGGCTAGTGGGGTGGCCACATGACGTCACCGGGTGGATCCTGTCGCCTCCTGTCGGTGGGGCCGACCCCGGCGCCGGCGGCGTTCGCCGCAGAGCCGGACCGCGCGACGATCCCCCGCAGGATGGTGTCGACCACGCCTACGATCCGCGAACCGCTGACGTCGCTCGAGCGTCCGGTGTACTGCCAGTACGCGACAGAACCAATCAGCACATCAGTGATCAATTCGACGTCGATGTCTGGACACAGCTCACCCGAGGCGATGCCGCCACGCAGGACAGTGGCGACCCGCTCCCGGGCCGGAGCCATGACCCGCTCACGGTAGGTCTCGAAGAGGTCGGGGTGCGCCTCCTTCTCCGCCAACAGCCTGGGCATGATGCGCCCGGACAGGGTCTGGATGTTGTGCCTGCGCACGGTGTTCAGCCAGGCGACGAGATCGTCACGTATCGATCCGGTCTCGACGCCCCCCGACACGTTGGCCAGCGTTGCCAGCGCGTCCGAGACCAGCACATCCTTACTCGGCCATCGTCGGTAGACGGTGGCCTTGCCGACACCGGCCCGCGCCGCGACGGCCTCCATCGACAGCCCGGTGAAACCGCTGTCGGCGAGCGCCTGTAAAGTCGCGTCGATAATCGCCTCATCACAGCGGGTGTCCCGTGGGCGCCCCGGCGGGCGGAACGTCGGACCGGTTCCCGTTGACCGCGCTGATCCGGGCGGCCTTCCGGCCGACATCGTCACCGCGCGTACCGTGCTGGCGAACCGCCCCGGGGATGCCCGGAGTCCCTGCGACGCATGGCACCTCGCGTTGCACCTTGCGTTGCGCCTCGCATCGCCTGTCGCATCGCCCGGACCCGCCTGCGTCCAGCCCCGCCGTACCCACAATGGCTCATCGAATCCGCCGTCCGCCGTGTTGACCCGACCATCAGGGCGTGCCTCGATAATTCAAGATCGAAGCCTACGGTGGTGTGCGTCCGGACGCATCCGTTTGACAGGCAGCCACCGGGATGGATCGACTTCGCGCGCCCGCCGCGGTCAGTGATCAGGTCGGCGATCAGGTCGGTGATCAGGTCAGCGATCAGATCGGCGACCAGATCAGCAGGAAGCGGTCGGAACCGCGCAGAGCGTGCGTCCGCCGACGGTGGCAGCATGGTAGGTACGCCGGGACGCGCCAGCGCCTGGACGGACTCACAGGAGATCGGATGGAAACCTCAGCAGGAGTGTGTTCCCAGGTCACCTCGGTGGCTGTGGAGGCGGCAACGCTGTACGGCGCGCCGACCGCCTCAGCCGCATCGAACGCGGCCGGGGCTGCGGCCCCACCCGGCGCGCCGGGTGGCAGCTGGCCACGACGGGGCAGGACCACCGTCCGGGACGTGCAGGCGGCGAAGAACCGCGGGGAGAAATGGGCGATGCTCACCGCCTATGACGCGAGCACCGCTCGGATCTTCGACGACGTGGGCGTGCCCGTGCTACTCGTCGGCGACTCGGCCGCCAACGTCATCTACGGCTACGACACCACCGTTCCGGTCACCGTGGAGGAGATGCTGCCGCTGGTGCGGGCGGTCACGCGCGGGAGCACCCACGCGATGGTCGTCGCGGACCTGCCGTTCGGGTCCTACCAGGGATCGGTGGAGCAGGCGCTGGCCACCGCGGCGCGCTTCCTGAAGGACGGCGGCGCCCAGGCGATCAAGCTGGAGGGTGGCGCGCGGGTGGTGCCGCAGGTCGCCGCGTTGGTTGCGGCCGGCATCCCGGTCATGGCACACCTCGGGCTGACACCGCAGAGCGTGAACGTCTTCGGTGGCTACCGGGTACAGGGACGTGGCGACGCCGGCGACGCGTTGCTCGCCGACGCGCTCGCGCTGGAAGCTGCCGGCGCGTTCGCCATCGTGCTGGAGGTCGTCCCCTCGGATCTCGCCTGCCGGGTGAGCAAGGAACTCACCGTCCCAACCATCGGCATCGGCGCGGGCGCCGACTGCGACGCGCAGGTTCTGGTCTGGCAGGACATGGCGGGGCTCACCGAGGGCAATGGCCCCCGGTTCGTCAAGCGCTATGCCGACCTGCGGTCGACGCTCGCGGACGCGGCGCTGCGGTTCACCGCGGAGGTCCGCGGTGGCACCTTCCCCACGATCGAACACAGCTATCTCTGACCGAGCGGTATCAGTTCATTGAACGGCAGGCCGGTGGTGGCCGGACGGCAGTTCGCCCACCACCGGTTCCGGTCAGGCGACCGGGTGGGCGAGCTGGGCGCCGAGCACCGCGCGGGCCGACACCAGCGATGGTCCGTACCAGGTCAGATGGCGCCCTGACACACATACCGCGGTCATTCCCCCAAACGCCTCCGGACCGTCCGTCGGGCTGAACGGATACGGCTCATCGGGCAGCACCACGAGCTCACAGGCAGCCATGCCGTCCACGCCCATGCCGTCCACGCCCATGTCGCCTACGCCCATGTCGTCTGGACGTATCCGGGGATAACGCTCGGAATTCTCGGCCAACACATTGTCGACGCCGAGCCTGCGCAGGACGTCACCGGCAAAGGTGTCGCGCCCCACCGCCATCCAGGGTCGTCGCCACACCGGAATCAGAGCAGTCCGCCGCTCGCCGGTGTAAGGGACCGCCCAGGTCGCGCGCGCGGCGTCCAGCCACCGGGGCCGAGCCAGCCCACAGGCATGACGCAACATCCGATCGAGGCTCACCAGCGCGGCGTCCACCGTGGTCGGTGCGGTCACCCACACGGGTATCCCGGCCGCCCGCAATCCTTCAAGATCAACTATACGGTTCTCTTCAGCGTTGGCACAGACGACGTCCGGCGCGAGTGAGATGATCCTGGCCAGGTCCGGATTCTTCGTCCCACGTACGCGCACCACGTCGAGTCCGGCCGGGCGAACGCACCAGTCCGTGGCCCCGACCAGGAGCCCGGGCGCGGTGACCGCGATGGCCTCGGTGAGGCTCGGCACGAGCGAGACCACGCGGGCAACCTGGCCGGGCACGTCCACGACAAGCATAAGATCATCAAGTTCGGGATCATCCCGGCTGTCCGCCGTCACCGTGCGCGCCCGCTCCCGTAGATTCGGTGGAGTCCACCTTCCAGGATGGCACCTACTGGACGATCCTGCATGATCGCCGGGCTCCGACGGAGGCGAGCCGGTCAGATGTCGGTCACACGCAAGCCGGCGTGGGCTTTGTAGCGCCTGTTCACCGAGATCAGGTTCGCGGTCAGGCCCTCGACCGAGGCGGCGTTACGCAGTTTGCCGGCGTACACACCGCGCATCCCGGGAATCCTGGCGGCAAGGGCCGCAACGGTGTCGGTGGCATGGCGGTCATCACCCAGCACGAGGATGTCGGTGTCCAGCGCGTCGACCGTCTCATCGGCCAACAGCACCGCGCTGACATGATGAAAAGCGGCCACGACGGTGCTGTCCGGCAGCAGCGTCGCGGCCTGCTGGGCGGCGCTGCCCTCGGGGACCGCCAGCACGAACGCGCCGCCTTTGTCAAAACCGAGCGGGTTCACGCAGTCCACGACGATCTTACCCGCGAGTTCCGCGCGGAGGCTGACCAGTAGTTCCCCGTGACCTTCCCAAGGCACGGCGACAATCACGATGTCACCCTGGGCGGCTGCGGCGGAGTTGTCCGCGCCGATGACGGGCAAACCTGCCGCGCTCAGCTGCGCAGCGGCCTCCTGTGCCCGCTCAGCCGAGCGCGAGCCCAGCACAACCTGGTTGCCGGCGATCGCGAGACGGCGACCGAGGCCGCGACCCTGCGGGCCGGTACCGCCGAGAATGGAGACCGTCAACAGCGAGACGTCAGGAAGATCGTGAGGGGAACCCATGGCCATATCCTGCCGCACATCCCACTTTCGGGGCACTGTGATCATAAGACCGGTGCTCGCCGCCGACCCACCCGATCGCCGCTCAACACCAGGCCAACACGATGCTGGCCACGGATGCCGGACACGGATGCCAGTCCTGGATGATGGACACGGCGGAATCAACCGCAAGGATAGCCGCACACCTTGATTCACTCCCAGGTACCCCCCGTATCGGAACCACCGGCGGATGCGGGACTATGCCTTCACAACATGACACCTACGAACTTTGATCCTCACGAACTTTGATCATTACGTAGGAGGTTGGCGGACCCGGGGCCGGAGTCGTCTCGGAGCTGTAGCGGTACCGAGCAGGCACCCGAGCAGGCACCCGAGCAGGCAGAGGAGTAGCGGAAGGTGAACGACGCAAGCAGCCCCATGACCGCGACCCTTCGCGAACCGGATATAACATTGCGTGATATCCATGGCGTGCTGGGGAACCCCGGGCGCGCGTCGTTCGATGACGGGTCGTACCGTTCCATTCCACGAACAGCGGCGAGATCCACGGAGTCAGGCGGGAGAGGTCGAGCAATGGCGGACGTATCGGTTCGCTTCGCGATGACGAACGACAGCGAAGTGGTGCTCAACCTGTCGCTGCCGCAGGCACTGCGCCTGATGGAGGCGATCGCACGCAAGGTCGGTGAGACGCTCGCCGAACGCAGCACACAGAACGTGGGTGGGGTTGGCGGCGTGCCCGCGCCCGCGCCATCCAACGGCATGCCGAGCCTGGGGCCCTACACCCCGTCCTGACGTCGGTCGGTGCTCCAGGGACTACGGCCTCCGGGCGCGCGATCTGACGATCGTCGCGCGCCCTTTGGCCCGCTGGCGACCCGGGGGCCACGGCCTCCGGGCGCGCGATCAACCCCGCCGCGGCCGTTCGCTACTGAGCGCCCGCGGATGCGAGGTCGCATACACCTCACGCAGTCTGTCCACCGTGACCAAGGTGTAGATCTGGGTGGTACTGACCGAGGCGTGACCCAGCAGCTCCTGCACAACCCTGACGTCCGCTCCGCCATCGAGCAGGTGCGTCGCGAAAGAATGGCGCAGCACATGCGGTGACACGCCGTCCACCCCGGCCGTGAGCGCCGCCGCCCGTAGTGCCGTCCAGGCGCTCTGCCGCGACAGGCGGGTTCCGCGGCGAGACAGGAACACCGCCGGGGAAGCCCGCCTGCTCGCCAGGACCGGGCGGGCCCGGGTCAGGTAGGCCGACAGGGCGTCTTGGGCGTACCGGCCGAGCGGGACGACCCTGGCCCGGCCGCCCTTGCCCTCAAGGCGCACGGACGCCCCGTCCAGGTCGAGGTCGTCGACGTCGAGACCCACTGCTTCCGATATCCGCGCACCCGTGCCGTACAGCAGTTCCAGCAACGCGACAGCCCGCAGCCGTCGGCTCCCCTCCACCGGGTCGCCGCCGGCCGGGCCGGACGCCGCGGCGAGCACTGCCACCACCTGGTCCACCGTGAGCGCTCTGGGCAGCCGGCGCGGCGGGGTCGGCGGGCGCACCGGTTGGGACACGTCGCAGGTGACCTCGCCTTCCTGGACCGCAAAACGGTGCAGCGACCGGACCGCGACGAGCATCCGTGCCACTGACGACGCCGCGAGTGGCGGGTGTCCCTGCGCACCTTCGCGCAGCGTGGCCGCGAACTCCGCCACCTCGGCCTCGTCGACGTCGTCCAACGACCGGACCTGGCGGACGCTCAGATGTTCCAGGTACCGACGAAGATCACGCCGATAGGCGAGGACGGAGTTGCGGGCGAGCCCGCGCTCACCTTCCAGATGGTCCAGGAAGCGCTCCACCATGGCCCCGGGCACCCCCGACGTGCTCATCGGCACACCGACGGCGTCGGGAGCGGCCGTGCCGACACGGCCAGCAGCGCCGCCATGTACAGCAGAATCGCCGGCCGTGCAACCATCCGGTATGTCTGCGCTCGCCATCGAGGTGAGTGTAGGTGCACGGCTGACAACATCCACCGATATCGCGCCGATCGCCCGCGCCCGGGTCGGACGACATGCGATTTGGCAATTTTTGCGGATCCTGTCCCCATCGATGACGATTTGAGGCTATCCTTCCAATGGTGCGGACAGAAAGCAGACAGTTACGATTCGTCTGGCTCCTGCCGACCACCGCCCTCATCCTGATGGGTACCGGCTGTGGCGGCGGTGGGGCCGCAACCGGCGCCTCCGCTCCGCCCAAGGTGCAGGCGCTGGACTCGGCCGGGGTGCGCAGCGCATCACCATCGGGCGACCGGACCGACCTCGCGACGCTCGCCGCGACGCCCGCCGCGACGCCGTCCGCATCGGGCAGCCCTGACCTCTTGCACATGGCGCTGACCACGGTCAACGCATACTTCGAGGAGATCAACAAGGCCAGTCTGGAGGGACGCGTGGCAGACGTGAGCGCGACGGCGATGCCCGGATGTCAGACCTGTGCGCTCGACATCGGGGTCACCCAGAACTTCCACAGTCAGGGCGGACACACCGACGTCGGTCCGCTCGCCGTCAGCCCGCTGACCTTGGGCCCGAGTGGCGAGAAGGCGATCACCGCGCAGATGACCGTGGCCATCAGAGCGGTTCGGCTGCTGGACACGACCGGTAATGTGATCAAGACCTATCCAGCGCAACCACCGCGCGCCGCGACGGCCATGCTCTGGCTGACCGCCGCGGGCTGGCGCATCGAGAACGTCCTGTACTCCAGGGGACCGTCATGACGGCACATCCGGATCGCCACACACGGTGTCACCCCAATCCAGGCCACCACGTTCCAGGCGGCCGCAGGCGCGGCGGACCGGCCGGCGGTGCCGGCACTGTAAGGCGACTGATGGCGGTCGTCTGGCTGGTCGCCGCCATCGTGCTGCCGACGGCATCCGCGGCCCATGCGGAACCAGGCTCACAACCGGGCTCCCTGTGCACGGCCGTGTGGGGCTACTGCGATACCCGCGCCACCGACAACGGCTATGCCTACACCTTCAGTGGTGGACGGCTGCACAAGGTACCCGCGACCACCGCAACCGCCAGAACAGTGGACGCCTGCGCGGACTGCCCTGTCCGCCTCGACTTCTGCAATGTCGGCCCGGAGACGACCGGCTTCGAGCAACTGCTCTGGGCCGCCTTTCCGGAGGCCGCCGCGGACACCAACGCGCTGTGCGACCCGAAGGCCATTGCCGCCGCTCCCACGCTCGCGCAGGTACAGGCGTCCCTTGTCAACTACCTGCGAGAACAGGCCCTGCCCAAACCCACGCTGGTCGTCCAGCCCAACGGGCGAAGTTTCGCCAACCTGCCCACCGTGCTCTATACGCCGGTCCCGCCGAGCTTCACGTTCAACGTCGACCAACCGGTGTTGGCCACCATCAGGGCGGTGCCGCACTACCGGTGGGACTTCGGCGACAGCACCGTCGGCCCCGATGCACCCGGCCGCCCGTTCGACCCGGCGATCTCGCCCAAGGACCACCCGGACGCCTATGTCGCGCACGCCTACGCCAAACCCGGGACCTACACCGTCACGCTCACGGTCACCTGGCAGGGGACGTTCGCCGTACCCGGTGTCGGCCAGGCGTTCCCCCTCGCCCCGGTGACGCTGACGGCGAACGCAGCCGTCGTCGTGGACGAGGCCAGCGGCGTCCTCACCGGCAACCGCTGACCCGACGGTCAACCGACGGGACGGGGACGGTCCTCCCACGGCGCATCCACCGGGCGTAGCCGGGTGAACCCGTCCAGGCGGGCGGTCGCCACCGCCAACAGACCGACAACGGCCATGGCGTTGGTGATCGAGCCGTCCATGACCCGGCCGACGGCACTGTCGAGATCCACCCGCGCGATCTGCATGTCCGCCTCCTCGTGGACGCGGACATGCTGGTCCGCCACGGGAACCGCCGCGAGCTCGCGAGCGAGGAAGACCCGGTACGCCTCGTTGGTCATGCCGGGTGACGCGAGCACGTCGACCAGCAGATCCCAACGCCCGGCCGTGAGGTTCGCCTCTTCGGCGAGTTCGCGTGCCGCCGCCTCGACCGGCGGCTCGCCGGGTACGTCCAGGATGCCGGCGGGCAGCTCCCACAGCGGTCGACGGACCGGATGACGGTACTGGTACACCATCACCACCCGGTCGGCCTCGTCGAGCGCCACCACTCCGACCGCACCCGGGTGCACGACGACATCGCGCTGGGACACCCCGCCATCGGGCATCCGCACCGCATCCCGGCGGACCGAGATGATCCGTCCGGTGAAGGCGATGTCGCTGTCAACGACCTCATAGCGATGCCCGGTCTCGGAGCTGAAGGCCACCGCATGATCGACGGTGTTCGCCGCGGGCTCGCTCGCAGCCACCCCGCCTGGATACCCGCTCACGACGACACCAGTTCCTCTCCGTCGCAGCCTCTAGACGGTCCGCGTCCGTCCAGTGGGCCGATCTCGTGGTTTGCAGTGTCGCGGTTTGCAGTGTCGCGGTCCGCGATGTCGGCCGGAACCTCGACCGGTAGCATTCCGGTGCGCTGTTCGGCATGGGTCACCGCCGCCGCGGCCAACGCCCGGAACAGCGGGTGGGCCCGGGTCGGTCGGGATCGAAACTCCGGGTGCGCCTGGGTGCCCACGTAGAACGGATTGTTCCCGGTCGTGAGCTCGACGACCTCGACGAGCCGACCGTCCGGCGAGGTCCCCGAGATCACCAGGCCGGCGGCGGTGAGCCGGTCCCGGTAGTCGTTGTTGACCTCATAGCGGTGCCGGTGACGCTCACCGACCTCGGCGACCCCGTACACCCGCCGGGCCACCGTCCCCGGAACCAACACGCACGGGTAGCGGCCCAGACGCATGGTGCCGCCCATATCCCGCTCACCGGCGACCACCGCCCGCTGGTCGGCCATGGTGGAGATCACCGGATGCGGGGTGTCCGCGTCGAACTCGGTCGAGTTCGCCCCCACCAGCCCGGCCATGTTGCGGGCCGCCTCGATCACCATGCACTGCAGGCCCAGGCACAACCCCAACGCCGGGATCGCGTTCATCCGCGCGTGACGCAGCGCCTCGATCTTCCCCTCGATGCCGCGGATGCCGAAACCACCCGGCACGAGCACGCCGTCGACGCCATCCAATGCGGATGCGGTGGTCTCCACCGACGAGCAGGAATCCGAGGGCACCCAGCGGATCTCCACCCGGGCGTTCACCGCGAAGCCACCCGCGCGCAACGCTTCGGTCACCGACAGGTAGGCGTCCGGCAGGTCGACGTACTTGCCGACGATCGCGACGGTGACCATCTTGGCCGGGCAGTGAACCCGGCGCAGCAGGGTGTCCCACTCGGTCCAGTCGACGTCGCGAAAGGGCAGGCCCAGGCGGCGGACCGCATAGGCGTCGAGCCCCTCGCGGTGCAGCACCTTCGGAATGTCGTAGATCGATACCGCATCCGGCGCACCGACCACGGCCTCGTCGTCCACATCGCACATCAACGCGATCTTGTTCTTGAGTGCGTCCGGCAGCGGGCGGTCAGACCGGGCGACCACCGCATCCGGCTGAAGGCCGATACTGCGCAGTGCCGCCACCGAGTGCTGCGTCGGCTTGGTCTTGAGCTCGCCGGAGGGAGCCAGGTACGGCACCAGGCTCACGTGCACGGTCAGGACGTTGTCACGCCCTACCTCGTGGCGGACCTGCCGGATCGCCTCGAGGTAGGGCAGGGACTCGATGTCGCCGACCGTCCCGCCCACCTCGGTGATGACCACGTCCACCTCGTCGGTGGCGAGCCTGCGGATCCGGCCCTTGATCTCGTCGGTGATGTGCGGTATGACCTGCACCGTCTGCCCGAGATAGTCGCCCCGGCGTTCTCGGGCGATCACCTCCGAGTAAACCTGGCCGGTGGTGACGTTCGCGCTGCCGTCGAGGTCGACGTCCAGGAACCGTTCGTAGTGGCCGATGTCGAGGTCTGTCTCGGCACCGTCATCGGTGACAAAGACCTCCCCGTGCTGGAACGGGTTCATCGTGCCGGGGTCGACGTTGAGGTAGGGATCAAGCTTCTGCATGGTGACCCGTAGGCCACGTGCCTTCAGGAGACGACCGAGGCTGGATGCGGTGAGCCCCTTGCCGAGACTGGAGGCCACACCTCCGGTCACAAAAATGTGCTTGGTCACGTGCGCCTGCGCCACGCTGAGACCCTTCCGTGGGTATCGCCGGCCGGATCCGTACCTGGCCGGTCCACGGGATTTCACGGTAACACCCCTGCCCACGGCCTGCTCACGCGCAGGTCACCGATGCCGGCACCGGCCAGGCTCAGACCGTGACGGGCTCAGACCTTGACGGGCTCAGACCTTGACCGGCTCAGACCTTGACCGGCTTGACCCGCCGTTGGGGTGGCACGCCCGGCTCGGTGGTGAGCACCGCGAGGTCCTCGGGATCGGACGTCAGCACCAGCACGGGCCGCGGCTGCTCCAGCGCCGTCGCGGCCACGACTGCATCGACGGCGTAGCGGTGGCCGTCGAGCCCGGTCTCGTCGAGGAGTGCCGCGGCGCGCTTGGCGATGTCCTCGGTCACCGCGACGATCCGGATATGGGGTACAGCCCATGCCAGTGCTTCGCGCCGTGGACCATCGGGCCGCCGCACCTCCACCAGCGTCAGCGTGGATGCGATCACCACCGCACCACGAAGCCGTGCGGCTTCGACCCGGCGCACCACGGCGGCATCCCTGTCGGCGAGAAGCGAGAGCCCCTGTGAGTCCAGCACCAGGGTGCCGCCGCCGGGAGTGCTCAGTCGGCGTCGGGCCATTCGGCCAGAGCCTCCCGCACCCCGTCGACGTCAAGGGGGCCATGCTCGTGCTCGTAGTCCTCGACGATCTCCTGCAGCTGCCGCATGTGGACCCAGTGCGCGAGCGCCTCGGTGGCCGCGGCGGAGAACCCACGCGGCCCGGTACGCGCCTCGACCTCACGGATGAGGTCTTCCGGGAAGGACGTGCTGCGTTTGACCGCACGCCCGGTGAAGGGCGGCTCTGCAGCAGAGGTAACGGCCATGCCGTCATTATTGCTACTTCCAGTGGCAATCGCAAGGTCAACTCACTAAGAGCGCCCGGCAATAGAGGCGTGAATCAAGGATCGGGGCCGGGGCGCGTAGATCGCGAGGCGGAGGAGGGAGCCACCGGAGGTTGCTGGTGTCGACCGGCGGCACCCGAAACGATCTGCGGCCATGGTGTGACTGCCCAGTCCGCCGCCCGTGGAGCTGCCGGCCACCGTAGGTGCGGCGGGCCGACCGGGCAGCGCCGCGAGCGGCGGCAATCCGGTCGCGCGCAGGTCACCGATGTCAGCGCAGCACGAGGGGTAGGTGGTTTTAGCTGTGATAATGACGATTTCCACCTACCCATCGCCTGCGCACGCATGTGGGGGTAGGTGGCTTCGGTTGTGATAATGACCGTTCCTACCTACCACTCCGAGTCCCGGACACCTGCCTGACGCCGCAAACCCGGATGGGCTGGCCGTCACCGCACCGGCCTGACTGGGCGGGAAGCGATGGGCACGATTACGTCAGCAGGCCGTGCGGGCCGTGCGGGCCGTGCGGGCCGGGCGGGCCGGGCGGGCCGGGCGGGTACGCGACCGCTGCGGACTCGAACGGGGTCAAACGGGATCAAACTGGCGGCGTCCAGTCAGACCATCCCGAGTCCGGCAGAGGCTCACCGTCGGGACCATAACCAGGAGCCCACATCGTCTCGTAGCGCGGGCAGCGATCGACCACCGCACCAGGAAGATCACCTTTTCCGCCGCCGCTACTTCTCGCACGGGCACGTGCGGCACCGCCCGCCCGTCGGCACTCCTTGCACTGCACCCGGACCGCTGTGACCATTTGCTCGGGTTCGCCCGCCCGCTCGGTAGTCATCGGCTTGCGACCGTGCCCCGGCCGTTACAGCGCAGACAGGTCATCGTGCCGCGGTCGACGAAACGAGACGAGGTGTAGTCCTTCCCACCCCGCTTCGTGCCACCACTGCCCGACGACGCTCCGCCGCCGGTATCTCCCCGCTTGTTCCAAACCACGACTTCAGAGTAGACGACACTACGTGTCCGTGTAAGTACACGGCGTGCTTCCGTGAGCCCTCGATCCATTCCCACGACAGCGTCATCTCACCGGCTGACTCGGGTCGCAACGTCGCACCCCGTCGTGCTGAAGAGCTGACCGAAAGAGCGGATGGCCATGATTCTCCAGCCGCCACCTTCACTTCGCCGTGCCGCCGAGCGGCAGGATCCAGGCCACCTGACCACCGAACATGACGTGCACCGACCGCACCGGTCCAGTTCGCGGCCAGCTGGACTTGCGCAACCCGCCGGTCACGGCTTACACCTCTACCTACCACCTTGATCCAACAAACTACCGGTACTCGCTGGCCCGCTGGTAGGTGGTGGGCCGTCCCCTGCCGCCGTGCTGGGTCACCAGTCCCCGGGCGCGCAGACCACGAAGCACTTTCCGGATGTTGGGACCAGCCAGATTAAGATCTTGTTCGAGGTCGGCGACGGTCCGCGCTCCGTCTGCGAGTGCGTGGTAGATCCGCAGCTCGGTGCCGTTCAACCGGGGCTCGGTGGCGGTGGTGGTTGTTGTGGGCTGGTGCAGGACGACGGTGAAGCGGATGCCGCTGTCGATGTAGTGGGCCGGGGGTAGGTGGTAGTCGGCGAGCGCTTCTGTGATGATCGGGATGCCGCCGGCAAGGGCCTCGATGACCCGGGCGCCGGTCTGCGGGGAGCGGACATGTTGGCAGATGGCGACGAGTCGGGCGTTGCGTGCGGATGTCACCACGTCCCGCCCGAGCCGGTCGACGGTGATGCCGTAGAGCCCGCCGGGGTTTGAGACGACGAGACGGTCTCGGCGTAGTCGGACCTCAATAGCCAGACCGATGGACCAGTGATCGAGATCGCGGTGGACCAAGGCGTTGGCGATCAGCTCGCGGAAAGCGAGAAGTGGGTAGGCGGTGCGGTCGTGGACCCACTTCGATCCCATAGTTCGCTGGCGGCGGCGTGACCCGCCACGATGGCGCGGACGCGACGGTCAGCGGACGCGATGCCCGCTGCCGTGCCGGGCAGGGGATACACATGCCCGAGCGGGAGATGCGGTGAGATCGGATTCCCGGGTTAGAGCGCCGTGTCGGCGGCGGCCTTCTTGTCGGCGGCGGCGTTCGCGAGCAGTTCCTCGGCGTGCCCGCGGGCCAGGGCGCTCTCCTCAACGCCCGCGAGCATCCGGGACAGTTCCCGCACCCGGCCGGAATCGTCGAGGGTCAACACACCGCTGCGGGTCACCGAACCGTCATCGGCCTTGCGCACCACCAGATGCCGGTCGGCGAAGGCCGCGACCTGCGGTAGATGCGTGATGCAGATCACCTGATGGGTCCGGGCGAGCCGGGCCAGGCGCCGGCCGACCTCGACCGCGGCCCGCCCGCCGACGCCCGCGTCCACCTCGTCGAAGACCATGGTCGTCGTCGTGTCCGCGGCGGCCAGCACAACCTCGATGGCGAGCATGATCCGTGACAGCTCGCCGCCGGACGCCCCCTTGTGCACCGGGCGGGCCGGTGCCCCGGGGTGCGGCACCAGGCGCAGCTCCACTTCGTCGACCCCGGCCGGCCCGTAGGCGAGCAGCCGGCCGTCCACGGGTATCCCTGCGGGGTCGGCGCGTTGGGAGACGACCGCCTCGACCCGCGCTCTCGGCATCGCCAGGCCCGCGAGCTCGGCGGCCACCGCCGCGGCGAACCGGTCGGCGGCGGCCCGGCGCGCCTGGCTGATCTCGGTGGCACGCTCGCCGAGATCAGCCACCAAGGCGTCGCGTTCGGATGTCAGCGCCCCGGACCGGTCCGCGTCCGAGTCGAGCTCAAGCAGGCGGCGCCCGGCCTTCTCGGCCCACGCCAGCACCCCGGCCAGGTCCGTGCCGTGCACGCGGGCGAGTCCTGCCAGAGCTGCCTTGCGCGACTGTGCGACGGCAAGCCGGCCGGGGTCGGACTCGATGCCGGCCGCGTAGGAGGCGAGGTCCGCGGCGACGTCGGCGAGCAGCATCCCGACCTCGTGCAGGCGGTCGGACAGAGCGGACAGGTCCGGGTCGAGGGACGCCTGCACGGCGACCATCCGATTGGCGGTGCCCAGCAGATCGGCGGCACCGGGCGCGCCGTCGCCGACCGCGGGGTCGCTCACCAGCACCGCGTGGGCGCTGCTGGCGGCCTGCACCAACGTCTCGGCGTGGTCCAACCGGCGCAGCTCGGTGTCCAGCGCCGTGTCCTCACCGGGATGGGGATCCACCCGTTCGATCTCGGCCAGCCCGCTACGCAGAAGCTCCGCCTCCACCGAGCGTTCCCGGGCCCGTTCGGTGATCTCGACGAGCTGGGCGGAGACCGTGCGCAGCCGCGCATGGGCGACCGTGTAGGCCGCCAGCGGCCGCGCGACCGCGACGCCCGCGAACCGGTCGAGGGCGCTGCGCTGCTCACCGGCCCGCAACAGCCGTTGCTGGTCGGATTGGCCGTGCACCGCGATCAACCCGTCGGTGATCTCGGCGAGGAGGCTGACCGGGACCGACCGGCCGCCGACGTGTGCACGGGAGCGACCCTCCGCGGTCACGGTCCGCCCGATGAGCAGACCGTCGTCATCGCACTGGCCGCCCGCATCCCGGACACGTTCGGCCACCGGGCCGTCAGCCGGAGTGACCAGCCGTCCGTCGACGAAGGCCCGACCAACGCCGGGACGCACCAAGCCGGCGTCCGCACGCCCGCCGGTGAGAAGCCCGAGCCCCTGGACAATCATGGTCTTGCCGGCGCCGGTCTCGCCGCTGACCACGGTGAGACCAGGCGCAAGCTCGAGCACGGCGTCGTCGATGACCCCGAGGCCGCGAATGCGAATTTCCTCGAGCACAGACGTGACTCTATGGCGCGTCCCGCCCGCGTTGGCGGGCGCACCGCCTTTTGCCGGTCAGCGGCCCGTCCGACCCCGCCAACCCGTCACCGGCAGGTCGAACTTGGCGACCAGCCGGTCGGTGAACGGCCGCGGGTGCACCACGGCGAGCCGCACCGGACGGCGTCCGCGCGTCACCTCGACCAGGGAGTGCTCGGCGACCTCCACCGAGCGCCGCCCGTCGCAGGACAGCACGGCCGGGGTCGAGGGCAGCACCTCGATGGCGACCGACGATGTGGGAGCCAGTACCAGGGGCCGGGCGAACAGGGCGTGGGCGCTGATCGGCGCGACCAGCAGGGCCTCGACACCCGGCCACATGACCGGGCCGCCGACGGAGAACGCGTACGCCGTCGATCCGGTCGGGGTTGAACAGATCATGCCGTCACAGCCCCAGCGCGACAGTGGACGGTTGTCGACCTCGACGACGCACTCCAGCATCCGGGAACGGTCGACCTTCTCCAGCGACACCTCGTTGAGAGCCCAGCCACGGTAGGTCAACTCACCTCGGTGGCGGACTGTCACGTCGACGGTCATCCGCTCCTCGACCTGGTAGTCCTTGCGGATGACGTGGTCGATCGTGGACTCCAGCGCGTCCGGTTCGGCCTCGGCGAGAAAGCCGACATGGCCGAGGTTGACGCCGAGCAGCGGGGCATCGGCGTTGCGGGCAAGCTCCGCGCCGCGCAGCAGGCTGCCGTCCCCGCCGAGGACGAACACCAGCTCGACCCCGAGTGCCGCGGCCTCATCCGGTGGGACGACGTTGTCACAGCGCAGGTCGAGCAGGTCGGCCTCGTCCCGCAGCACCCGCGGCGCAACTCCGGCGGCGACGAACTGGTCCAGGACGCGCTGGGCGACCTCGCGCACCACCGAACGGCGGGGATGGGTCACGACCAGGACTTCCCGGCTCATCCGCGGACCTCTCCCGACTGGCCGGAGATATCCGACTGGCTGGAGATGTTCGACCGGCCGCCACTGTCAGGTACGCCGGCGGGACCGGCTGGACCAGCTGGACCAGCGGCGACCGCGGCGGCGACCGCTTCGGCGAGCCGCGGCTCGGCCATGCACGGCGCACCCCCGGCAAGCCACAGCAGGTACTCGACGTTGCCCGCGGGGCCAGGCAGCGGACTCGCGACAACCCCGCGAACGCCGAGGGAGAGCCGGGCCCCGGCCGCGGCCACCTCCCGCACCGCCGATGCGTGCAGGGCCACGTCCCGCACGACCCCACCCGGCCCGAGCCCGTCGCGCCCCACCTCGAACTGCGGCTTGACCAGGACGACGAAATCCGCCGCCGGCCGGGCACACGCCCGCAGGGCGGGCAGCACCAGCCGCAGGGAGATGAACGACAGATCGGCCACCACCAGGTCGACCGGCCCGCCGATCTGGTCGGCGGTGAGATAGCGGACGTTGGTGCGCTCCAGCACCGCGACCCGTGGATCGGTCCGCAGCTGCCACGCCAGCTGGCCGTAGCCGACGTCCACCGCGACGACCTCACCGGCGTCGTGGCGCAGCAGCACGTCGGTGAAACCGCCGGTGGACGCCCCGGCGTCCAGACACCGGCGTCCGCTCACCCGCAGCGGTGGCTGGCTCCCGGCGAAGGTCGACAGTGCCGCCAGCAGTTTGTGGGCGCCGCGCGACGCGTACCCGGGGTCGTCCCCGGTAATGATCGCAATGGGGGTGGTGTCATCCACGACCGTCGCGGGCTTGGTCGCCGGACGTCCGCTGACCCGGACCCGTCCGCCGGCGATCGCTTCGCTGGCCTGCTCGCGGGAGCGAACCATGCCTCGCCGAACGAGTTCACGGTCCAGCCGCGTCCTGCGGACCACGACAGCGCGCTTCGTGCCGGTCACGCCCGCGGCCGGCCGGGCGCGTCGGCCGGCCGCGACGGGGTGACCGGACCTGGCGGGGTGACCGGAATCGGTGGGGTGGCCGTGAGCCCGTCAAGATCCGCGAGCACACCGTCAAGGAGGCGGTGGACCTCCTCGAAGACGGCGACGTGCGCTGACACGGGCAGCGCGGGCAGCCGGTCCACCCGCGCGAGCGCGCCACGGACGTCGTCCGGGACGTCAACGGTCATGAGGTGTTCCTCTTCCGTGACAGCGCCGGCAGGGCCGTCACCCCGCGGTACGCCGCTGTCGTCCCAACCAGGA
>NZ_CAUVXI010000091.1:0-8245 GCF_963555845.1 Protofrankia sp. Cas8
CGACCGGCAAGAGGGGACGCGGCGTCGCGGGGCTGGGGCACGCACCCCAGCCCCGCTCTTTGATCCACATCTTCTTCGGTGCGACGAGTGGAAGGAAGACGTCAGGAAACGCCGGTTTTCGGGCGGAAAATGTATGTCAACCATCCACTCGTGCTGGCCCGGTTACCTGCCCGCTTACCTGCCCGGTTATCTGCCCGGTTTGCACCGGTGACCTGTGGCCACCAACCGAGGATGGCAGGAGTCCGCTGCACGGGTACCCCAGCTTCGCTCTTTGATCCACGCCCCTATTGCCGGGCACTCTTATCGGCATACGGGGATGCCGCCTTCGCGCGTCATCATCGTCCGGCCGGTGCGCGCCCCGGCGGCGATCAGCCCACGACGTACGGGGGAACGCGCGGGCCGGTCGTGTGCCCCGCCGGGACGCGAACAGAAGGTAGCGAACTTCGTACCATAGGTGCAAGCCCTGTCCGTGTTCCCACGACAGGCGGTCGGGGGGCAGGTGGCCAGCAGGCCCGGGAAATCAACCGGCCCAGGTAGGGACGGCCTCGCCGCTGCCGGCAGTGGTGCCGGCGCCGCTTCTGGCGGCCGCACCGGTCCTGACCAGCGTGAACGTGTCGAACGGGACGGGTGAGGGTCCGGAGCTGTCGTACACGGTCACTCGGATGCGGCTTGTTCCGCCCGACTCGCCCGGATCCACCTCGAAGCCGGCGAACGCGTACGGGTGCTCGGGTGCGCGCAGCGCCAGCCATGGTGCCGGCTCGTGGGCGTAGATCGAGCGAAGCCGCCTCGGGTCGGACTCCCGTGCTTCCACACCGACGATCACTCGACCGGCGGGCGGGTCGAACAGGTTGCCGGCCGACGGCGACGACGACCCACCCGTCCCCAGGACCATGTGTACCGTTCCACGTGAAGTGTCGATCACATCCGTCTGCGCTGAGACCGGGCGCGGCGTGAGCACATCAGAACCGTCGACCGCGCCACGCAGCGGGTGCGTCCGTTCGTAGTGGTGTTCGTGTCCGCACAGGACGAGGTCCACCTCGAAGGCGTCGAACAGCGGCAGCCACTCCTGCCGGATGCCAAGGTCCGCGCCGTTGTGGTGCTCGGCGCTCGACACGGCGGTCTGGTGCATGCAGACGATGATCCAGTCGATGTCCGGGTCGGCTCGGGCGTCACGCAGGGTTCGGGTGAGCCATGCCCGCTGCCGGCCGCCGCTGTATCCGCGGATGTACACCATGCCGGCGTCCTGATAGCAGACATCGTCGTTCTGCAGAATGACGAAACGCACGTTCGATACGGTGAAGGCGTACCACAGGCCGGCGACATCCGGATCAGTGCCGGCGGCGATCTCACCCTCGGCGACCCGCGTGTCGGCGGGCTCACTGTTGTCGGGCAGCAGGAATCGGCTCTGATAGGCCGTCAGTCCGTGCGGCCCGTTCCCGCGCTCGACCTCGTGGTTGCCGGCGGCGGGCATCCACGGGCGGTGCCGGGCCGACGTACTGATCATGTTGAACCAGTCGGACCAGGCCCGCAGCGGGTCGCTGCTGTGGTTCGCGTACGACAGATCGCCGGCGACCAGGGTGAAAAGTGGACCAATTCGTTCGATACCGGCTACGACGTGTCCGGACGCCGGTGTGCCGAGCGGGTCGTAGGCCGCGGATGTGCCCTGGTCGCCGAAGCAGGTGAACGTGAACCTCGCCCGATCGGCGGGTGCCGTGCGCAGCGTCCCGCCCTCGACATGGGCGATCCGGTCATGGTGGACCTCGTACAGGTACATGGAGTCCGGTTCGAGGTGTGTGAGCAGGGCATGGTGACTGATTACCTCCACACCGGTGACAGCGTCGGTGTACACCCGGGTGATGGCGGGCACCTCGCGATCGAGACTGCCCGCGATGGGACCGCCCGCGGTGGGACCGAACCGTACCCGGGGGTGGCCCACCACGCCCGGCGTTGTCCACGACACGGCCATTGATCTGGCCGGCTCCGACCCGAACGTCAGATGGATGTGTTCGACGGGAGTTCCCGCACGCGGAGCCACCTGCTGTCCTCCATGCCGCGAAAGGCTCGGGGTCGGTTGTGGGATGCATCACCGGCGGCATGCCGCAAGGGGCGGCCCCGCCACAGCGGAGCCGCCCCTTGCCGACGAGCTACGTCACATCCCGGCCGGCGTGGCCGGGCGCTCTTACTCGGTGGACTTGGCCAGATCGATGGGAGGAGCGTCGGGCACCTGGTTCGGCTTGGGCTCACCGCGGAAGATGAACTTCGCGGTCTCCCCTTCGCCCTCCACGTCACCCACGACGATTTCGCCGGGCTTGAGTGTCCCGTACAGGATCTTCTCGGACAGGACGTCCTCGATCTCCCGCTGGATCGTCCGGCGCAGCGGCCGGGCGCCCAGCACCGGGTCGTAGCCCTTCTTGGCCAGCAGCATCTTGGCCGCGGGCGTCAGCTCGAGAGCCATGTCCTTGTTCTTGAGCTGGATGTCCACCCGGGCCAGCATGAGGTCGACGATCTGGATGATCTCAGCCTCGGACAGCTGGTGGAAGACGATGATGTCGTCGATCCGGTTGAGGAACTCGGGCCGGAAGTGCTGCTTGAGCTCGTCCTGGACCCTCGCCTTCATCCGCTCGTAGTCGATGGCGCCCTGTCCGGTCGCGAACCCGATGCCGGGGCCCTTGGAGATGTCCCGGGTGCCCAGGTTCGAGGTCATGATCAGAACAGTGTTCTTGAAGTCCACCAGTCGGCCCTGGGAGTCGGTCAGGCGACCGTCCTCCAAGATCTGCAGGAGGGTGTTGAACACATCCGGGTGGGCCTTTTCGACCTCGTCGAACAGGACGACCGAGAACGGCTTGCGCCGGACCCGCTCGGTGAGCTGGCCGCCTTCCTCATACCCGACATAGCCGGGCGGGGAACCCACCAGCCGCGAGACCGTGTGCTTCTCCATGTACTCGCTCATGTCGAGCTGGATCAGCGAGTCCTCGTCGCCGAACAGGAACTCCGCCAGGGTCTTGGAGAGCTCGGTCTTACCGACACCCGAGGGGCCGGCGAAGATGAACGAGCCACCGGGACGCTTGGGATCCTTCAGGCCCGCGCGGGTACGCCGGATCGCCTGGGAGACCGCCTTGATGGCCTGCTGCTGGCCGATGACGCGACGGTGCAGCTCGTCCTCCATACGCAGCAGGCGGGCCGTCTCCTCCTCGGTGAGCTTGAACACGGGGATGCCGGTCCAGATCGCCAGGACCTCGGCGATCTCCTCGTCACCCACCTCGGCGACGACGTCCATGTCGCCGGCCTTCCATTCCTTCTCCCGCTTGGCCTTCTCGGCGAGCAGGGTCTTCTCCCGGTCACGCAGGGACGCGGCCTTCTCGAAGTCCTGCGCGTCGATCGCGGACTCCTTGTCCCGGCGGACGTTCGCGATGCGCTCGTCGAACTCGCGCAGGTCCGGCGGTGCGGTCATCCGGCGGATGCGCATCCGCGAACCGGCCTCGTCGATGAGGTCGATCGCCTTGTCCGGCAGGAACCGGTCGGATATGTAGCGGTCCGCCAGGGATGCGGCCGCAACCAGGGCACCGTCTGTGATCGACACGCGGTGGTGTGCCTCGTACCGGTCCCGCAGGCCCTTGAGGATCTCGATGGTGTGTGCCACCGACGGCTCCGCGACCTGGATGGGCTGGAAGCGCCGTTCGAGCGCGGCGTCCTTCTCCAGGTGCTTGCGGTATTCGTCCAGGGTGGTGGCACCGATCGTCTGCAGCTCACCACGCGCCAGCATCGGCTTGAGGATGGACGCGGCGTCGATCGCGCCCTCCGCGGCACCCGCGCCGACGAGGGTGTGCAGCTCGTCGATGAACAGGATGATGTCGCCGCGGGTACGGATCTCCTTGAGGACCTTCTTCAGGCGCTCTTCGAAGTCACCGCGGTAGCGGGAGCCCGCGACCAGCGCACCGAGGTCGAGGGTGTACAGCTGCTTGTCCTTGAGCGTCTCGGGCACCTCGCCCTTGACGATCGCCTGCGCCAGCCCCTCGACGACCGCGGTCTTGCCGACTCCGGGCTCGCCGATCAGCACCGGGTTGTTCTTGGTCCGGCGCGACAGCACCTGCATGACGCGCTCGATCTCCTTCTCGCGCCCGATCACCGGGTCGAGTTTGGATTCGCGCGCTGCGGCCGTGAGGTTGCGCCCGAACTGGTCGAGGACGAGCGAGGTCGACGGAGTGCCCTCCGACGGCGCGCCGGCGGTCGCGGGGTCGCCCTTGCCCTGGTATCCGCTCAGCAGCTGGATGACCTGCTGGCGAACCCGGTTGAGGTCGGCTCCGAGCTTGACCAGCACCTGCGCGGCCACGCCTTCGCCCTCGCGGATCAGTCCGAGCAGGATGTGCTCGGTTCCGATGTAGTTGTGGCCGAGCTGCAGGGCCTCCCGCAGGGACAGCTCCAGCACCTTCTTGGCACGCGGAGTGAACGGGATGTGCCCACTCGGGGCCTGCTGGCCCTGCCCGATGATCTCCTCGACCTGTGACCGAACACCCTCGAGGGAGATACCGAGCGACTCAAGCGCCTTGGCGGCGACGCCCTCCCCCTCGTGGATCAGTCCGAGCAGGATGTGCTCGGTTCCGATGTAGTTGTGGTTGAGCATCCTGGCTTCTTCCTGAGCCAGGACGACGACCCGACGTGCCCGGTCGGTGAATCTCTCGAACATGTGCGCTCCTTCGAGCGGTGCGACCGACCACACGGCAGTCGGTATCCGCATGCTAGCTCCGCCGATGCATGTCCCCACGCATCGAACGGAAACCTTCCCGCCGGCCCCGCCCTCTCCCTTGTGGACGGCGGACCGACTGAGGTAGCCGATCCACCAGCGAAGACGCCTGAGCCAACGGTGGCTGACCCGGACCGATTCCGTCCCGCTGTTCCGCCGAGAGCAGAACGAAATCTGATGGTTACCGTGCTGGCGAGCCCCCGCACCGGGAGACCGGGACGGCCCCGATCGTCGGTGGCGACCCGCCTGGGTCCATACTTCAACCGCCTGCCGATGGTCGCTGAAAGTAATATGTTGTGCGCTTCGGAGTTATACCATTGCGCAGAGAATGAAAAATCTTACTCGATGTCTACGCTACAGTAGCCAATTGTATATGTCACCGAGCGGACGGCAAGTGATGACCATCGAGTGGCCCCGCGGCGGCCCAGCGGGAAACACGAGCAAATCGGTCCTGGTGGTGGCGGCGTTAGCCAACCGCCAACCCTTCGTCACCTTGGGTATCTATCCACTCGCGAAGGCGTCGCTCGCGTTCCGAATCGGACGTGAATGGGCAGGTCGTGCAGTACTGGCCGCTCATCCGGTGGACGAGGCAGCACGAACCCCGGCGCATCGCCGTCTGCCGCCGACCCTGGTGGGTGAAATCGGACCACGTCGGGCGGGCACGCATCGGCGGGCAGGCCAGGGCGAAAAAGGCATCCGCCTCCATCCGGCCGATGTCGGGATCCCCGGTCACCCGCTCCGTCAGCAGGAATGCACGGCCGCACTGCGTGGCCACCGCACCCCACAGCGCGGGCAGGCCCAGGCGCGCCCGCGGCCGTAGCGCCAGGACCAGTGGCTCCAGATGCTCGACCAGGTTGGTTACTAACCGTAGCCGAAGGGCGGCACGGTCTTCGACCACGTCGATCGTCGCGCGGACGGTCCCAGCGTCGGCGAGCACCGGGTCGTCGGGGAGCACCGGGTCGTCGGGGAGAACCGTCATCCGCTCGGTGTGAAACGCCGTCACGTCGAACCAGCCGCCGGGTGCGCTGTGCAGTGCCAAGCCGTCCGCAGCCAGGTCCGGCACCCGGTGGCGCACGACATACGTGGCGATAGCCGGTCCGGCCACGCCGGCGGTGTACGCGGCCAGGAAGCTGCTGACCGCCACCTCCCGGTCATAGCCGTATGCCTGGCGCAGCTCGCGCACCATCGCGTCCAGGCCTGCGCCGGTGAGCAGATCGGCGCGACGCAACCAGCCGGCGCCGGGCTCGGCGCGGCCGATCCGCGCCACCTGCGGTGCGAGTACCGGTGCGATCGCCGCCAAGGTCGCTTTCAGGGGTGCCTCCCGCTGTCGCGTCGTGATGCACACGCCCCTCATCCTCGGGGTCGCCGGCGACACGCAGGAGGGTCCCGTGGGAGGTTCACCAGTGACCACCGGGGGCCGAAGGGCACGCGGCCGCGACGATGTAACCAGATACATGAGGTGGACGGTTGAGTTTCCAGTCGGTCGTGCATGGCGAGCGTTACGTATTCGCCGATCTCGTGGAACTGTTCGCCAAGGCGGGCGAGGCGAAGTCCGGTGATCAGCTGGCGGGGGTGGCCGCGTACTCGGCGGCTCAGCGGGTCGCGGCCCGACGAGCGCTCGCGGATGTCCGGCTCAGCGAAATCGTCGCGAATCCGTTGATCGAGGACGCGGTCACCGATTTGATCAACGACGGCCACGACGAATTGCGGTTCGGTGCCGTCTGCGCCCTGACCGTCGGTGAATTCCGCGAGTTGGTCCTGCGGCCGGAGTTCTCCCTGCAATGGGACGCGGGGTTAGCTGCGGGAATAACGCCCGAGATAGCGGCGGCGGTGGCTAAAATCATGACCGATCGGGATCTCGTTGTTGCCGCGAAACCACTGCGGACGGTCACCCGTTGTCGAAACTCAATGGGCGGGACAGGCGTGTTCGGCATCGGTTTCCAGCTGGACCAGCCGACTGACGACATCGAGGCTTTCCTCCTGTTGGCACTGGACGGGCTGGCCCTCGGCTGCGGCGACGCCGTCGTCAGCGTGGATCCGGGAGGCGCCTCGACCGGGCGGGTCGAGCGGATCCTGCATGGTCTGGCCACGCTGGTCGGACAGCTCGGGGCACCGGCGCAGACCTGCGTCCTGGGCCATCTCACCACCCAGCTGGGCCTGATGGAGGCGGGTGCTCCGGTCGATCTGCTGTCCGCCTCCGTTGCCGGGACACAGCGGGCGGACCGCGCGTTCGGGATCACCCTGGACCTCCTCGCGCAAGCGCGTGAGGCGGTGCTCGAGCACCACCGGGAACGTGCCGCCGACTTCAGCGGCGACCAGGTGATGTACTTCGAGGCGGGGCAGGGAAATGCGCTGTCCGTCGAAGCACACCATGGGGTGGACCAACTCACCCTGTCCGCGCGTGCATTCGGTGTCGCTCGCGCTTTTGATCCGTTTCTGGTCAGCTCCGTGATCGGATCCAGCGGCGGAGAATATCTGGCCGGTTCCCGGCAGATCATCCGGGCCGGACTGGAGGACCA
This sequence comes from Protofrankia sp. Cas8, assembly GCF_963555845.1. Lineage (NCBI taxonomy): Bacteria > Bacillati > Actinomycetota > Actinomycetes > Frankiales > Frankiaceae > Protofrankia > Protofrankia sp. Cas8. The sequence goes on from NZ_CAUVXI010000091.1 coordinate 7,261, forward strand.
TTTTGTCGGCAAGCTACTCGGACTCCCGATGGGTTGCGATGTGTCCTACGCAGCCAAGCGGCGCATCGGCGGCTCGTACCCGGGCGGCTCGTACCCGGCCGAGTCATACGGGGGCGAGTCTTACGGGGGCGAGTCATATGGGGGCGACGTCGACACGGGCCGGAACACCGGTGCGGACCTTCTGTTGCTCTTGGCCGCGGCGGGCAGCAACCATGTCACCGGAGTGACCCCGGACGCGCTGGCCCTGCGTAACCAGACGTTGCGTGCCTCCGCGAGCGCGTGGGGGCTGGGGGCCCTGGACGTCCAGGACGTCCAGGGCCCCCAGGACGTCCAAGCGAGCCTGCATCAGTCGTCGACCGGGTTTCGTGACGTCGTCGGGATGCGGGAGCTCTTCGGCCTGACGCCGGCCCCGGAATTCGCTGCCTGGGCGGCGCGGCGGGCCGTGCCACCCAGGGGACGGTTTGCCAGCCTAGATGATCTTAACCTGTCGACGCCGGTCAGACGGAGCCGGGACGCCTGGCTGCCCGCCGATGCCCTGAACCGGGTGTGGACGTGATGGTGTCGGCCGGAGTCGATAAGAACGCAATGGGGTGTCCGTAGAGGTACGCTGTCAGGAACACGTCACCACTGCGCGCCGCCCCTGCAGGCCCCGGTACGCCGCCGCGTCGCCCGGTCTTCTGAGTACGGAAGGGTCATCGCGGTCTCGATCTCGGCCGCTCGGCACGGCGGAAGCGCAGAGGAGCCCCGACGGCGATCTTTGTGGTGCGGTTCATAGCATATAAACAATGCACGATAATGAGAACAAAGACGGCTACGCGGGGTAGTTTCCGCACGTCAGGCCATAACTGACGGTGAGATCGGCGGGTTTTGCGATCCGCTCGCCAGCGACGAAAACCCACCGATACATGCGCGTCACATCTCGGCCGGCCCTGGCCTCGATCGACTCCTGGTACGTTCGCTGCACACCGGAACGATTTGCACGATG
>NZ_CAUVXI010000091.1:8762-18858 GCF_963555845.1 Protofrankia sp. Cas8
GCCCGGCCACCAGGCCGCCAAACCGTTTGTTCAGTTCTGATCCAGCTGGGTCAGGAATTCTTTCGCGTGGGCTGTTTCCGCGCGACCTGCTTTCTTCCGCGACGGCCTTCGCGGCGGATCGCGCCCGCTCGGCGCGCATTCCGGTAGCCAAGCCGGCGGCGCCGAGCATGCCGGACCGGGAAATCCCGGTCCCGGCATCTGACGTACCCAGTGGACGGTTGCCGCGTTGGCCGCCGTCCCGAACCGGGGGGAGACCAGCGGATGAGCATGCCTGACGAGCGCATTTTCGATGCGCAGCTGGCAGACCTGGTGCCGCGGCCGCGAGCTTCCTCAATGGTGGTTTCGACCATGCGCACCACATCTGTCGCCGGCTATCGGCCGGACGAGCAGGTACTGGTATCGGTGGTGGTGCCGACCCGGAACGAGGCCGCGAATGTCGAGCCGCTCCTTCGCCGCCTTGACGCCGCGCTGGCCGATCTACCCAGCGAGGTCATCTTCGTCGACGATTCGGACGACGCCACGCCGGAGATCATAAAAGCGCTCCGTGGTTCTGTACGGATGCGGATCCGTGTCCACCACCGGCCCGCGCCCTATCGGGTGGGCGGGCTCGGTGGCGCCGTCACCGAAGGCATCCGGCTCTGTCACGCCGACTATGCGGTGATTCTCGATGGTGATCTGCAGCATCCACCGGAGGTGATTCCAGAGCTCTTTGCCGCGGCTGGTGCCGGCGACGTCGATGTTGTCGTCGGCAGTCGTTACGTCCACGGCGGCAGTGCCTCGGGTCTGGCGAACGGGCGTCGTCGAGTCGTGTCATCCGCTGCGAATCTGCTGTCCCGGATGCTTTTCCCGCTGCGACTGCGTGGCGTGTCGGACGTCATGAGCGGGTTCTTCCTCGTCCGGATCGCGGCGCTGGACCTCGACCGGCTCCGGCCGAACGGGTACAAGATCCTGCTTGAGCTGCTGGTTCGTTCCGGCGGCCTGCGCGTCGCGGAGGTCGGGTATGTCTTCGGCGAACGGCATGCCGGATCATCGAACGCCTCGATGTCCGAGGGGGTCCGCTTTGCGCGGCGGCTGTTCTCACTCCGTCTGCCCCGGGCTGCGCGGTTTGCGCTCGTAGGCGCCTCCGGGACATTGCCGAACGTTTTTGGTACGGCGTTTCTGCACCACAGCGGCATGCATTATGTGCCGGCTGCGGTGATCGCTACCCAGGTCGCCATCCTATGGAATTTCGTCGGCGCTGACCTGCTTGTCTGGGAGCGCGGAAACCAGTCCAGAATTCGCCGGTACGTGCCGTTCGCACTACTGAACAACGTCGATCTCGTCATCCGCCTCCCGCTGCTCGGACTGTTTGTGGAGCGCTGGCATATCAGCCTCGGTACGGCCACCGTCGCGACCCTGGCAATCGCTGTTGGTGTTCGTTACATGTTGGTCGACCGGATCGTCTACGGCGAGCATCGACCGACGGTGCGAAACCCGTTCCGGTCGACCAGACGGTCGATCACCGGGGCCGCCGGGGAGGCCGAGGCATGAGCCGGCGGACAATCCCGATCAGGAGTGGTGGAAATGTTTAGGGGAGGACGTCGGAGGTCGGGGCGCAGACGCGCCCTGACGGGACTTCTCGCGATCGCCTCCATCCAGTTCGTGGTGCTTGTCGTCGTCAATCCAGGCACGGCGAAAGCTGTCACCTGCCCGGACACACAATGGGCCGGCGACTATTTCGCCAACACGACAATGGCCGGGCCGACGGTGGGCTCGCGTTGCGACACCGACATCAGTTTCGACTGGGGGGAGACGGGCCCCGGGATCGGCGGTCTAGGCGGATCCGGGTATTCGGTCCGGTGGACCCGTACGGTCTATCTGGACCAGGGTGAGTACGGCTTCACCGCGACCGCGGACGACGGAATCCGCGTTCTCCTGGACGGCAGCACCGTCATTGACGGATGGAAGGACCAGGGCCCGACCAGCTATTCCGCCAACCCCTCGGTGGCAGCTGGTCAGCACACCATAGTCGTGGAGTACTACCAGAACGGCGGTGGCGCTCTTGCCGAGTTCAGCTACGCCCCGCCGGTGCCGCCCCCGCCGACGTGTGCGCCCGTCCAGTGGACGGCGTCGTATTTCTCCGGGACGGCGCTTGCCGGTGCCCCGCGCGGGCGCTGTGAGGATGCCATCAGCCATGACTGGGGAACCGGCGCACCGGACGTCCCCGGTATCAACGCGGACAACTTCTCGGTTCGGTGGACCCGGACCGAGAAGTTCTCGGCCGGCACCGTCACGTTCACCGCCGAGGCCGACGACGGCATTCGGGTGTACGTCGACGACACGCTGGTGATCGACGAGTGGCGGGACCAGGGGCCGACCACCTTCACCGCCAGCCCGACTGTCACGGCGGGCGACCACACGGTCAAGGTCGAGTACTTCGAGCACGGCGGTGGTGCAGTCGTTCAGGTGTCGTACGCCGCCGCGGCTCCGCCGTCGTCGTTGACCTGCCTGTCCACCCAGTGGGCGGCGTCCTACTTTCCCAACAGAACCCTGTCGGGACCACCGAAGACCGAACGTTGTGAGGCCACACTCAGTTACGACTACGGTGAGAACGGGCCGGGTGTGGATGGTGTCGGCCCGTACAACTTCTCGGCACGCTGGAGTCGGACCGACCAGTTCCGGGCCGGGAACAGCACGTTCACGGTAACGGCGGACGACGGCGTGCGTGTCTATGTCGACGGCACGGCTGTCATCAACCAATGGCAGGACCAGGGGCCGACCACCTATACGGCGACCGTGCCGGTCACGGCCGGAAAGCACGTCGTGAACGTCGAGTACTACCAGGGCGGCGGCAGCGGGCTCGTGCGGGCCGGCTATACCGGTGGGGGAGCCGCGGGGGACGTTCCGCCGCCGCCACCGGGCGGTTGCACGGGCGACTGTCAGGGTTCCTGGCAGGCTCTGCCGTACGATTCTCCGGTCCGCTCGGTGCACGCCACGGTGCTGCGTACAGGGAACGTCCTGCTCGTTGCCGGATCCGGCAACAACGGGACGGCGGCGGCAAACAACCAGTTCGTCTCCAAGATCTGGAACCCGTCGAACGGCGACTTCGTCGATGTTCCGACCCAGGAGGATCTCTTCTGCGTCGGGCACACCCAGCTTCCCGACGGACGAATCCTGTTGGCTGGCGGTACCCTCGCTTACCCGACGCCCACGACGAACTACAAGGGTCTGGCGAGCAGCTACATCTTCGACCCGATGACCGGTACCTACACCAAGACGAACGACATGCCGGGCGGTGGGCACTGGTACCCGTCACTGGTGAACCTCGGCAATGGTTCGGTATTCGCCACCGGCGGGCTCAACGAGAACGGTTCGGGAAACGTCGCCGTCGAGATGTTCGACCCGACGAAGGGTCAGTGGAAGCCCTTCAACGAGGTCCCGCAGACGTACTTCTACTGGGGTCTGTATCCCACCATGGTGCTGATGTCGGACGGCCGGCTTTTCTACGGCGGGACGCATACCTTCGGCAACGCTCTTCCGAACACCTCGGGGTCGGAGATCTACGACGTCGACACCGGGACGATCACTGACGTTCCGGGGCTGCGGGACATCGATTTCCGGGATCAGGGTGCCACCGTGCTCCTACCGCCGGCGCAGGCCCAGAAGGTGGCCAACTTCGGCGGCGGCAACTCCTACAGTGACCTCGATCCGACGAACCACACGGACATCATCAACCTCAGCAAGGAAGATCCACAGTGGACGGCCGGGCCGGACCTGCCGGCGGCGAAGATGTATGTGAGCGCCGTCATCCTGCCCGACGGCAAGGTGTTCGAGACCGGCGGCGCGAAGCACAACTATCCCCAGTACGCCGTACATGAGGCGTCCATGTACGACCCGGTCGCCAACGCCTTCACATCGCTGCCCGCTGACCCAGCCGATCGGATGTACCATTCGGAGGCATTCCTGCTTCCGGACGGCAGGGTGGCGACCATCGGGAACAATCCGGCCACCGGTGATTTCGACCTGGGTATCTCCATCTATTCACCCTGGTACATGTCCAGGGACCGCCCGACTATTTCCAACGCCGGCGACCAGTTCGATTATGGATCGACGCAGAAACTGACCGTGAGCGGGAACATCGGTCGCGTCACGCTGATCCGCCCGGCGTCGGTGACCCATCAGTCCGACCCGAACCAGCGGAGCGTCGACCTGCCGCTGTCCGGAACGGGTACGGATATCAGCGTGAGCGTCCCGGACAACCCGAACCTGTTGCCGGCCGGTTATTACATGATGTTCGCCCAGGATATGAACGGGGTGCCGTCCGTGGCCAAGTGGGTGCATGTCGGATGACCAGAAAAAGAATTCTGCTCGGTGCGGCCACCGTGCTGTGCGTCGCCGTCGGCCTGCTCGTCACCCTGCGGGTGACCGGGTCGACGGCGGACACCCGGGCCGACGGGCGGGTCCGGCAGGTCGCGGTTGAGCATTCCGTGGGTCCGGGAAACCGGGACCTCAGCGGTCGGGTGCAGCCACATGGAAATGGTCGACCGTCGCCGGCGACGCTGTGGGTGGACGGCTGTGACCACAACTATGCGGACGCGGGCGGTAACTCCAACGTCTGTGTTCCGAAGGTCGCTCCCGGTGGCCGCACGGTCGACTGTGACTTCCTGCGGGCGGCCGGATTCGGCCCGCTCAAGGTGATCGGTGTGGACAGCAAGCATCTCGCCGGACCCGGAAAGACAGCTTCCCGCGGCGATACCGTCTGCGCATCCTGATTCCATTAGGGCCTTTGGCCATGATTCTCTTAGGGCCTCCGGCCGCGCATAAGATAATGATCGCGCGGCCTTTGGCCATGATTCTCTTAGGGCCTCCGGCCGCGCAAAGGACAGGATCGCGCGGCCTTTGGCCGGGTAGCGACAGGAAGGTCGGGGAATGTCCCTGCGATTCAATGCCCGGGTCGGGCGTCCTCGACCCGCCCGCCGCTGGATCGTTGCCGCGGCATTGTGCTGTCTGGCCGGGTGTGCGTCCTCGCCCGCAGGTGAGGCACCACACCCGGCGGTCTCCGGCAGCTCATCGATACGTCCGTCGGCGATAGGTCCGTCGGCGGTACGTCCATCATTGAATGCCGGGCCGGCGGCGGGCGGGTGGCACGGCACCGTTGCGAAGGTGTCCAGGCCCCGGCCTTCGTTCACACTGGTCGACACCTCCGGGCGGAATTTCGACTTTGCCAAGGAGACCGCCGGCCGGGCCACGCTTTTGTTCTTCGGCTATACGAACTGCGCGGATGTCTGCCCGACGACAATGGCCGATATCGCCGCGGCCAAGCAACTGGTGAGTTCGGCTGTCGGCTCGGCGGTCACCGTCGTCTTCGTCACGACCGATCCCGGCCGTGACACAGCGGGAGTGCTCCGGCGCTGGTTGAACCAGTTCGATTCCACGTTCGTCGGGCTCACCGGTTCACCGGCGCAGCTTGATGCCGCGCAGCAGGCGGCCGGCGTCCCGCTCGCGAGCGCGCAACAGGTACCGGGTGGCCGGTACAGCGTGGCGCATGCGGCCCAGGTCGCCGGCTATGGCGTCGATAACACCGAACACGTTCTCTACTTTGCCAGTACCAAGGTCGCAGACTATGCGGCGGACTTCCCGCGGCTGGTCGCCGTCTCGTGAGAACTCAGGTAGGAATCTGTGAATCCCAGCCAGGTGCTTGCCCCGCCACCGCCGCTGCGAACCCGTTTGGACAGCCCATCCGGACGGCTGCGTTTCGTGGTGAGCGGTGGGATGAGCGTGTTCATCCGCGTCGCATTGTCGGTCGTGTTCGCGTGGTTTCTCGGGGTGGGGGGCCAGGTCGCGTACGGATACTCGGTCGTCGCCACGATATTTCTCGTGCAAGGTCTGGATCGTGACTTCACCTGGTGGCGCCGCCAGGGCGGCTGGTTGTGGTCCGAGGCCGCACGGATCTCGACCGAGGCGGTCGGTTGGCTCGTCTTCGTCGAGCTGACCAGATCCGACCAGAGCGCTCCGGTCGTCGGACAGGTCAGCATGCGCCAGCTGCTCGTCACCCTGGTGAGTGCGCTGGTGGTGGTTTGCGGGCACGTGGTGGTCGGCACCTGGCTTGTCGCCGCACAGACCGACGCGACGCCACGTGTTCGCTTCCTTCGCGGCTGTCTCGTCCTGCCGATGCTTCCGCTACTTGTAGCCATCGCCCGGATGCTGTATCTGAACCGCGGCGAGGTGGCCCTCGCCGGGTGGACCGCGGTGTCGCTCGCGATGCTCTTCGTCGCCGGGTTGACCCTGGTCCGGGCACAGTACGGCTGGCAGCGGCCCGAACGGGTCGACCACGTGCACCTGGAGGACCGCACCCCAGCCCAGCACACCTTTTCACTGATCGTGCCCGCGCGGGAGGAGCCCGTCCTCGGCCGTACCCTGGCCCAGCTACTGGCCGGTGCTTACCCGCCGGACCTCTTCGAGCTTGTCGTCGTGGTATCCGACGACGAGGTCGACCGGGAGACGCGTGCAGTGGCCCAGGAATTCGCCGATCGTCACCCCAATGTAAAGCTCGTGACGCCGCGAAGCGCCATGCGCAGCAAGCCGCTTTCGCTGGAGGATGCGCGGAAGTACTGCCAGGGCGATCTGATCGGTATTGTCGACGCGGAGTCGCTGGTCGCCGGTGGCTTGCTCAGCTACGTGAACACACTCGCCGTCAATCATTCCGAGATCGGGATTTTCCAGGGCGGCGTCCAGCTGATGAATGTCCGCGGTACGGGCTGGCGGCGACCGGAATCGGCCGGGCCGGTGCGTGCGTTGGCGTCCTGGCTCAACAGTGCCACATCGTGGTGGCGGGCCCGTAACTGCCTGGAGTACTACATCTGGTTCATGTCGAGGTTGCGCTATCAGGCGGTGGCGCGTTTCATTCCGCTCGGCGGCAACACGGTATTCATCCGGCACGAGGTTCTCGACGGGCTAGGCGGGTGGGATGTCTCCTGCCTGACCGAGGACTGTGATCTCGGCGTGCGTGCCTCGGTGGCTGGGGTCGAAACCATGGTCTTCTACCATCCGGAGCTGACGACGCGGGAAGAGACACCGGAGACCCTGGGGAAGCTGGTGGTGCAACGGACTCGGTGGATGATGGGCTTCATCCAGGTGTTCCAAAAGGGCGAGTGGCGCGGACTTCCGGGTTGGCGCCGGCGCGCGCTCGCCGTGGAAATGCTCTTGATGCCGTTCTTCCAGGCCGCTGCCGGGCTGGCTCTGCCCACGTCGGTGCTGCTCACCTTTTTTCTGAAGGCGCCGGTGGGACTCGTGATCATATTCTGGCTACCGCTGCTGGCGATGATTCTGATGGTCATCACGGAACAGGCGGCTTTCCACGACTTTGCCGATGCATATCAGCTCAAGGTCGGTCTACTCGACAGCGCCCGATTGATAGTGAGCGCGCCGGTATATCAGCTGGTCCTGTCCGTGGCGGCGCTACGCGCCATCGTGCGACTGGTCCAGGGCAAGATGCAGTGGGAGAAAACCACGCATGTCGGTGCCCACCACGTGGTGATGCTGGGCTCCTCCGAGCTCGAGGGGGTTTCGTGACCACGACCACGACCACAGCCACAGCCACAGCCACAGCCACAGCCACAGCCACGCTGCCGGTCGCCGACCCGGATGGCATCGACGTCGTCGGCAGCGGTACCCGGGATCGTCTGATATTCGGGGATCGCATGTCGACCGCCCGAGCGCGCATCGCCAGCTGGCTGTTCGCGCACTGGCGGAGCCTGGCCCTGTTGACACTTGTTCTCGTTGCCTGCGGGTTGGTTCACGGGATCAACCTCGATGGCTGGCCCGGCCGGATCAACGACGATGAGGGCACGTATGCGGCCCAGGCATACGCGATGCAATACCGGGGCCAGATCGCCCACTACACCTACTGGTATGACCATCCTTTTGGCGGTTGGCTGTTCATAGCCGTCTACACAACCGTCACGAATGCCTTCGAGCGGGCGTCTTCTGCGGTGACGGCCGCACGCGAGTGCATGCTGGTCGTCCATCTGGTCAGTTGCGCGCTCATTTACCTGCTCGCCCGCCGGCTCGCGTTTCGGCGTGCGTTCGCCGGTCTCGCCGTCCTGCTGTTCTCCCTGGCGCCGCTCGCGGTGTGGTATCAGCGGCTGGCATTCCTTGACAACATTGCAGTGTTGTGGGTGGTGGCCGCCCTGGTCTGTGCGGCGTCGCCACGGCGCAGTGTGGGCTCGGCCATCGCGTCCGGGGTATTCATGGCCTTCGCGTTCTGGTCGAAGGAAACATCCCTGATGCTCCTGCCGGGTGTATATTTTCTGCTCCGGACGAACCGGGATCCGCGTAACTGGCGGTTCGTACGCGGCAACTTCCTCGGTTTCCTGACCGCAATCTGTGGAATCTACGTCCTCTATGCGGTGGCGAAGAACGAGCTGTTCGAGGGGGCGGACCACGTCTCGCTGATCCGTGCGATCAAGTGGCAGCTGTTCGAACGGACCGCGAGCGGGAGCCTGCTGCAGGCGGGTAGCGGCACGCAGGGTATGGCCGGTCTCTGGCTGCACCTGGATCCGTATCTGCTGGGTGCCGGTGTCCTCGCTGCGGTCCCAGCGCTCTGTGTCCGGCGTCTTCGGATGGTTGCGGCGCTGCTTCTGATTCAGGTCGTCTTCATGTTCCGTGACGGCTACATGCCGTACGCCTATGTAACCGCGATGCTGCCGTTCGCGGCGCTGTGTACCGCCGGAATGCTCGACGTGACCCTTCCCCGGGTCACCCGTGGGCCACAGGCGGTACGAGCCTCTCTCTTCCGCGGCGCCGCAGGCCCTACTCCCGGGGTTATTCGTGGCTCCAACGCGGCGGCGAGCCGGCGCCGGATCGCCGCGGCCAGGACAGCGCGCGTCGCCGTCGTGGTCTGCGTGGTGATCGTGGGCCTGGTCACCCTGCCGGGCCGGTGGGCACCGACGTTGCGTACCGCGCTGACCGCCGACGACAGCAGGCCGAGCCGGGACGCCGCACGTTGGTACATCGAGAACGTGCCCAACGGCAACACCGTCGTGACGGACGACAACATCTGGACTGATCTCGTGATCGCGGGAAAGAAGCCGGACCCGATCTGGTTCTACAAGCTGGACCTCGACCCCGCGGTTCGCGGAAAGCTCACGAACGGCTGGCAGGATGTCGACTATTTCGTTCTCGGCAAGCTGATGCCGTCCACCTTGCATGATCTTCCGCTGGTGGCGGAGGGGCTGCAACATTCGGTCGTGGTGAAGTCCTTCGGATCGGATGGACAGATTACGATCCGCAAGGTGATCAAGTCGTGGTGTCCCGTCGAGGTGACAGCCTCGCCGAGCTGCTGACCACCTGCCGCCTGGTCAGGTGGATGTCGGCTTCAGGGGCCACCCAGGCAGGTTGCGTACGACCATCCAGACGAGCGCGCCGCCACCAAGGCCAGAAGCAAGTGGCCTGGGAACCCGGGTCCGTTCGCCCAGGCTGGTCGCACGCAGGTGCCGCCAGCCCAGGTACATCAGCACCGGACTGCAGAGCAGGACAAAGGGATTGTCGTGAACCGCAGCCCTCGCATGACCGTGAAGCAGGTCGTGAACCAGCCGAAGGCCTCCACATGCCGGGCAGTCGAGCCCGGTGACAATCTTCGTCGGACAGCGCGGCATGACCGCATCCGGGTCGTGCGGATCAACAACGACAAGATAGCCGATGCCGAGCGCGCACCCGGTCATACCGAGTAGTAACCGGCTACGGCCCGCAGCCCTGAAAGAGTGATTCTGATCAATCACGAAGTGGCCGACCCTGCACGTCACGCACATCGCCGGTAAGAATCTGAATCCCGTCGATCAGCGCCCAGATCCCGAGGCCACCACAGGTGAACAACTGGGCGAGTGCGGTGCTGGTGTCGCCCAGATACCATCGCCCTGCCCCGAAGCCACCCAGGAAAATCTGAAGCAGCCCGGCAACAAGCTTCTGCTTGTCCGAGTACGGTTCCCCGGTCGCCGGATGGCGTCCGAACGGAGCCGACGGGTCGTATGATCCGGGCCCGTAATTCGGCGGTACGGGCTGCCTGGGGCCCGGTGGATAGCCGGGAGCGTTCTGGTAGCCGGGGTTGGGCGGATAGCCA
>NZ_CAUVXI010000091.1:19087-19614 GCF_963555845.1 Protofrankia sp. Cas8
GGATAGCCAGGTGCGTTCTGGTAACCGGGGTTGGGTGGATAGCCGGGCGGGCTCTGGTAGCCGGGGCTCTGGTAGCCGGGGTTCGGTGGGCCTGGTGTGGGTCCGGCCGGTGGCGATGAGGGGGGCGAGACCGTCCACGGTGATGATGGTTTGACCGCAGTCGGCGGCGCCAACGGGCGGGGGGCGGGAGCCGGCGGCTGGCGGTTGAACTGAGGTGAGCGGTCGGCAGCCTCGCGGACGTCGTCGTCGAGGCGCACTCCGATCCCGGCGCGGGCGGTCCACCGAGGGCCGTAGACACTGCCGGCTGCATGGGCAAGATCGAGAGCGAAGGCGTGAGCGGAGGGCTGGCGGACGGCCGGATCCTTGGCCAGAGTCCGCAGAACCACCTCAGCCACCGGCGCGGGCACACCCACCAGCGGCGGTGGCGGCGAGTAGAGGTGCTGGTAGCCCAGGGCATGCGAGGACAGCGCCGGATCAAACAGCGGCGCCCCGACGAGCAACTCGTAGAGAAGCACACCCAGGGCATA
>NZ_CAUVXI010000091.1:20180-21262 GCF_963555845.1 Protofrankia sp. Cas8
GAGGTCGGTCGGCGGCCCCAACCGGCCGCCGACAAGCTGTTCAGGCGCCATGTACTTCGGGGTCCCGATGAGCATGCTCGCGGTGGCCGCGGACCCGTCGAAAATCTTCGCAATTCCGAAGTCGGTGACCTTGAGTAAGCCGCCGGTGTCAAACATGATGTTGTCGGGTTTGATGTCGCGGTGTAGTACTCCCTGGGTATGGGCACAGGTCAGCGCTGCGGCCGCTGCCAGACCGACCGCGCAGGCGCCCTCCGGGGAGATCCCCGTGCGCCGACGGCTCAGCGTCCCCCCGCCCAGTAACTCCATGACGATCAGATGCAGGTCGTCGGCCTCGACATAGTCATAGACCCGCACCACATGCGGGTGATCCAGGGCTGCGAGGATCCGCGCCTCGGTCTTGAAACCACCCGGCGCGTTCTCCTGCGCCGGGGACAGTATCTTGATCGCGACATCACGGTTCAGGTCGCGGTGGCGGCCCGACAGCACCAGCCCGAACGCGCCCGCACCCAGTTTGGTGCCCAGGTCGTAGCCGGGGAGCAGCGCGGCTACCTGCGCCTCGTCGACGATCACGACGCGAAAGCCGGCACGTCCCGGCGTCCGTCGTCCACCATCACACACTCACTCATACATCCCCCAGCGTAATGGGGCAATCCTAACCCCAGCCGATCGCCCCGGCCGAACCGGAGCGCCACCGCACGCACCGCACGCACCGCACGCACCGAACGCACCGAACGCACCGGCCAAGGGCACGGCGCCTGCGTCTGCCTCGCAACTGATCACCTGGACTCGTGATCTATACTGACGGTCCTGCTAGGTTCCCCTGCGGGTCCGGACGTGCGAGAAGGGCTGTGATCGCACACCCTTTGACCTGCTGGAAGTTGGGCGGATATATGTCTCGGGTCACGGTCGAGGTCGACGAGGACCACCTCGCCGGGCTCCTGAAGAATGCCCGCGCAGGCCTGGCCGAGTTGATCTGGAACTCGCTGGATGCCGACGCGAACCGCGTTGACGTGTCAACTTCCACAAATGATCTCGGTGGTCCAGAAACTGTCACCGAGTAGCCGGAGGATGCTCCGGCCTTT
>NZ_CAUVXI010000092.1:0-2377 GCF_963555845.1 Protofrankia sp. Cas8
GCTACCCCGCAAACGCCTGCGGCGCGTAGGCATGGAGGCCCGGGGTAGGTGGCGGCGGCATTGTGGTCCTCTGCGCGGGTTCGAGGCGAAGGCCGCGTCCGCTCCGGTGCCATCGTGGCGGGAGATCGACCTCGGCCACGACGTCCACCGACTGTCATGGTCCATGTGGCGACAGCTGGCAGCCTTTGCCGCACGCGACCGGGGACAACCACGGCTGGGCGTGGTCAGTGGACGCCGTCGCCAGGGGAAGACCTTCCTGATCGAGGCACTGGCCCGCGAGACAGGGGGAATGTACTTTGGAGCCACCCAGGCGACCGAGGCGGAATCGCTCCACCTCTTCGCCGAAACCCTGGCCGAGTACGTGCAAGCGCCCGTGCCGCCGCGCTTCGTCAGCTGGGACGAGGCGGTCACCTACCTGTTCGCGGTGGCTGGTAGCAGGCCGGGGCCGGTCGTCATCGACGAGTTCCCCTATCTGAGCGCGGCATCGCCGGCACTTCCGTCGATTCTCCAGCGGGAGATCGATCGGGCGGTGGCGCGGGCGAACAGCATCTCACTACTGCTGTGCGGCTCGGCCGTGTCGGTAATGGGAAGAATGCTGGCGGGTAGCGCTCCGCTTCGCGGGCGGGCCAGCCTTGAGCTGGTGGTACGCCCGTTCGACTATCCGTTGGCCGCTCGTTTCTGGAACATCGGTGACCCCGCGTTGGCGGTCCGGCACCACGCCGTCGTCGGCGGTACGCCGGCCTACCGCAGGTTTGTCAACGACGACTCTCCGGAGAGCCTGGCCGACTTCGACAACTGGGTGCTGCGGACGGTACTCAACCCGGCGACCCCTCTTTTCCGGGAAGCCCGCTACCTCCTCGAGGAGGAGGCCGACGTCCGGGATACGGCTTTGTATCATTCGGTTCTCGCGGCGGTGGCCGGTGGCAACAACACCCGGGGAGGAATCGCCGGTTACATCGGTCGCAAGGCCGCGGACATCGGCCATCACCTCAACGTGCTGGAGGACTGCGGGCTGCTCCGCAGGGAAGCCGACCTGTTCCGCCAGGGACGTTCGGTCTACCGGATCGCCGAACCGCTGATCGTCTTCTATCAGGTGGTCATGCGGCCCAGATGGGGGCTGTTGGAGAGCGGTCGCGCCGCGGCCGTCTGGCAGGATGCCAGGTCCCGGTTCTCCGCCCAGGTCCTCGGGCCGCACTTCGAACAGATCTGCCGCGAGTTCGCGGTCGCGGCACCTCCCGAAATCTTCGGCGGGCTGCCGGCGGATGTCGGCGCCGGGGTCGTCGCGGACCCGGCGCACAGGACCCAGATAGCAGTCGACGTCGCCGTGCTCGCGCCCGCGAACCCGGGTGAACCGCGTCGGGTGCTGTCCCTGGGGGAGGCGAAGTGGGGTGAGGTCATGGGCGTCCGGCATGTCGAACGCCTGCGCCGGGCCCGTGAACTCCTGGCGGGTAAGGGATTCGACACCCGGGACACGGTGCTTGCCTGCTACAGCGGCGCCGGTTTCGACCCGGAGCTGCTGGCCTCGACCAGCAGTGACCAGGTATTGACCATAGGTTTGGGCGAGTTGTACAAGCCGGAGGAGTAGGTCGTCTTGCAGGATGCGGAGAGGGGAACTACGCGAACCTGCCCACGGACGCTCGGGCGGCGCTGTCAGTCTGCTCGGACCTCAACCTGCCGCACTGACCGTCTGGCCCGTCATTGTCTGGAGGACAAGCCGTGCTCGTTGACCGACCCGAGCCGGTCGAGCACGAGGCTGTGCCGGTGCGTAGCCGTATGGGAGACTTCGCTGTATGAACGGGGGCACGGTGACCCGCCGGCGGACAGAGACCACCCAGCCGACCGCGGGGGCGCCTCGCCGCCCGACCGGTGGGACTTCTTCGTGTCCTACGCGGCGGCCGACCGGACCTGGGCGGAGTGGATCGCCTGGCAGCTCGAGGACGCCGGCTTTCAGGTCCTGATCCAGGCTGGGACTTCGTCCCCGGCTCGCACTGGATGACACGGATGGCCGATGGGGTTCGCGGCGCCGACCGGGTGATCGCCGTGCTCTCCTACGCCTATTCGCGCTCGCCCTACGAGCGGGCGGTGCGGGAGGAGGCCTTCGCTGTCGATCCCGACGGCCGCACCCGCAGGGTGATCCCGATTCGGGTCGAGGACTGTCCCTGCCCCGTCCTGCTGAACAGAGTGCGCTCGTTCGACCTGTTCGGCCTCAGCGAGGACAAGGCTCGCTCGGTGCTGCTGGACAGCATCCATGCCGCGGTCGACGGGCGCGGGAAACCACCCGCCGAGCCCCTCTATCCCGGCATCGTCATCCCCCCAGCGCGCACGACACGGTCTCAGCCGCGGTTCCCCGGCGATGATCGGGTCTGTCAATATAACC
>NZ_CAUVXI010000092.1:2883-20424 GCF_963555845.1 Protofrankia sp. Cas8
CCGGCGAGACCTGGATTCTGGTCGAGAGCATCACCGCCCGCGTGCAACGCGCCGTTCTCGCGGGGCGTGACCTCGCCACCGCCGCGGGCGAGGCGGGCTTGGAACCGGCCGACCTCGCGGACGCAGCCGACGCCTACCACCTGGCCGGAATCGCCACCCTCGAACGACACGCCCACGCGCGATGGAACTAGGTGCACGTCCGGCCTGCAAGGTAGACCGTACCCCGCCTGCGCAGGGAATTGGTCCCTACAGGTCTCGTCTCCATGGGTCATGCAAGTAGCGTCGAGGACCATCACCATCGAGGTCGTGAGCATCACCCACCGAGCGTCCGAAGGTCACGGTGGACGCACGTGAGAGGTCGGTCGCGGATGAGGGCGGCGGTGCACGCCAGGTACGGCCCACCGGAGGTTGTGGGAATCCAGGAGGTCGACAAGCCCACGGCCGGCGCCGGTGAGGTCCTGGTCAGGGTGCACGCGGCGACGGTGAACCGCACCGACTGCGGCTACCGGGCCGCCAGACCGTTCATCATGCGGTTCGTCGCGGGGCTCACCGGGCCGAAGGCCACGATCCTCGGCAACGAGTTCGCCGGGGTGGTCGAGGCGGTCGGCACCGACGTCACCGTCTTCCGGACCGGGGACCGGGTCTTCGGCTACAACGAGGGTCCCTTCGGCACCCACGCGGAGTACCTGACCGTCCGTGCCGATGGCACGCTCGCGCAGGTGCCGGCAGGGGTCACCTTCGAACGGGCCGCCGCCGCCACGGAGGGCGCGCACTACGCCCTGTCGTTCATCAACAGGATCCCGGTCCGGGACGGTACGCAGATCCTGGTCAACGGGGCGACTGGGCTATCGGCTCGGCGGCGGTCCAGCTGCTGACATGTCTGGGCGCCCAGGTGACCGCGGTGTGCGGCCCGGACGGCGTCGACGCGGCGCGAGGGCTGGGCGCCGACAGGGTCATCGATCACACCACGCAGGATTTCACGCGGGACGAGCATGTCTACGACGCCGTTTTCGACGCGGTCGGCAAGAGCTCGTTCGGCCGGTGCAGGCGGCTGCTCAAGCCCCGCGGGGTGTACGCCTCGACCGAACTCGGCCGATTCGCGCAGAACCCGGTGCTCGCGATGCTCACCCCGCTGCTGCGCAGCAGGAGAGTGGTGTTCCCGTACCCGTCGATCGACAGAACGATGGTGGAGTACATCCGGGACCTGCTCGCCTCGGGGCGGTTCCGGCCGCTTCTCGACCGGCAATACCCGCTGGAGCAGATCGTGGAGGCATACCGATACGTCGAGTCCGGGCAGAAGATCGGCAACGTCGTGATCGCGATCCGGCCCCCGGAATGAGGCCCCGCGACCGGGCTGCGGCGATGGCTGACGGCGCCCGGCCTCGAGGGTTTGGGCGTAGCGGAGTACGTCGCCAGCCGGACCCCGATGCGACGCGTCGGCCGGGCCGAGGAGCTCATCGGGCCGTTGCTGTTCCTCGCCTCAGACGCCTCCAGCTACATCACCGGGCTCAACCTCCTGGTTGACGGCGGTACCAACGCCGGCAACGGCTACTACCAGGTGCAGCCGGGACATCATGGCTGGGGTGCCATGCTGGGGGCGCCGAACGGACCGGCTGACGCCGTGCTGGCCGGAGGTGACGAGGACGCCGCCGAGGTCGACGATGGGGCGCTCTGCGGCGGCGGGGTTTCGGACGACGTCTCGGGGGGTGCCGTCGTCGACGTGCTCGTCGGCGGGGAGGGTCGTGACGAGGAAGCTGACCGCCCAGCCGTGGCCGGCGATGCCGTTGAGCATCAGCTGGAGCTGGCCTTTCAAGACCGTGCGGCGCCGGCCGGCGATTCGATGGATGGTGCTGCGAGCCGGGCGCTCACCCGGCATCGCCCCTGGCCAGGAGTCGCGTGGCGACCGGGCGGCGCCCTGGCGTCGCGCCTCAAGTCCGGATCCATCGCCGCGCGGGCCTCGACCTCGTGGCCGGCCCGGACCAGCCCACTCGTCGAGGCGGGCAGGGTCCGTGAAACCGTCCTGAGGGCGCGGTGAAACCGGTCGCCCACAGAGTTGTCACCGAGGGCCGGGCACCAGAGCACGGTTCGGAAGGAGTATCTCGATGACAGCCGCGGTCCACGCACGTGGCCTGGTCAAGACGTTCGGCGACCTGCGAGCCGTAGACGGCGTCGACCTTGATATCGGCGAGGGCGAGATCTTCGGCGTGCTCGGCCCCAACGGTGCCGGCAAGACGACGATGCTGAAGATGTTGGCGACGCTGCTAAAGATCGACGAGGGCGAGGGGTCCGTCTTCGGCGTCGACGTCCGCCGCGAGCCGCACCGGGTGCGGCAGCTGATCGGCGTCACCGGTCAGTACGCCTCCGTCGACGAGAACCTCACCGCCGCCGAGAATCTCTGGATGTTCGGGCGCCTGCAGGGCCTGAGCTCACGCAGGTCACGCGACACCGCCGCCCAGCTGCTCGAGCAGTTCGGCCTCGCCGACGCCGCGGACAAGCGGATCTCGCATTTCTCGGGCGGGATGCGGCGGCGGCTCGACCTGGCCGCGAGCCTGATCACTCGGCCTCCGCTGATCTTCCTCGACGAGCCGACCACCGGCCTCGACCCCCGGACGCGCGGGCAGATGTGGGAAACCATCCGCGACCTGGTCGCCAGCGGGTGCACCGTCCTGCTGACCACGCAGTACCTCGACGAGGCCGACCAGCTCGCCGGCCGGATCGCGGTGATCGACCACGGCCGCAAGGTGGCCGAGGGTACACCCGACGAGCTGAAGAGCTCGGTCGGCAACCTGACGTTGCAGCTGCGCCTGGCCGCGGGCGCGGATATTTCGCTGGCCGCGGACGTGGTGCGCCGCCAGCTCGGTGAGGAGCCAGTCCTCACCCCGGAGTCCGGGCAGCTCAACGTCCCGATCGAGACGGCCGACCGGGTGGCCGACGTGCTGATCGGGCTGCGCCAGGCGGGTGTCCACGTCGCCTCGGTGGGCGTCGACAAGCCGACTCTCGACGAGGTCTTCCTCGCGCTCACCGGCCACGACACCGGCGAGAGCGAGCGGGCGGACACGACCGAGCCCGAACCCATGCGTGCGGAAGCCCCACAGGAGGTGGCCCGATGACCACGATCACGATCGACTCCCGGGCGGCGGTCGGCCGCGCCCAGAGCCGGCCCAGCCCGGCGGACACGTTCCGCCAGATCATGATCATGGCCTGGCGTGCCACCAAGAAGATGCGGCGCAACCCGGAGCAGTTCTTCGACGTGACGTTGCAGCCGATCCTCTTCACGGCGATGTTCGCCTACATCTTCGGTGGGGCGATCTCTGGCGATGTGAAGAGCTACCTGCCGCTGATGATCCCCGGCATCCTCGCGCAGACCGTGCTGACGACCAGCATGGCCACCGGCACCCAGCTGCGCGAGGACATCGACAAGGGCGTCTTCGACCGGTTCCGGTCGCTGCCGATGGCTCGGATCGCGCCGCTGGCGGGGCCGATGGTCGCAGACCTGCTCCGCTACACGATCGCCGCGACGATCACCTTCGCCATGGGCATCGCGATCGGCTACCGGCCCGGCGGCGGCGTGCTCGGCGTGGTCGCCGCGATCCTGCTCGCGGTCTTCATCGGCTGGTCGCTGGCCTGGGTGTTCACCTGCCTCGGCACCGTCGCGCGCAGCGCCCAGAGTGTCCAGGGCATCTCCATGATGATCATGTTCCCGTTGACGTTCCTGTCGAACGCGTTCGTGCCCATCGACACCCTGCCGGGCTGGCTGGCCGCGTTCGTCAGGGTCAACCCGGTATCGCACCTGGTCTCCGCCGACCGGGAGCTGGCCAACCACGCCCACCTATCCATGGAGGCGGGCTGGACGCTCGTCGCCGGCGTCGCCGTGATCGCGGTGTTCGCGCCGTTGTCCGTACGGCTCTACAAACGGCACCTTTAGCCGGCTGGCGGCCGGCTGACGGCCAGGCCTACCCGGTCTGGTCGACGGGCCCGATCTGGTCGACGACGCGGCGGGCCGTGTCGGCCAGGTCTGGCCCGTGGCGATCGCCGAACTCGGCGCGCAGGGCCGCGACCCGGCCGGGCGCCCGTTCCTCGGCACAGGGCGCGATCTTCTCCCAGGCCATCGTCGGCATCATCCGGCTGTAGGAGAACCGCTCGGCGAGCACCAGCAGCCGCACGGCCTCGGCCGGGGGCATCGCCGATCGCACCAGCCCCCAGGTGCCGAGCGCGAACAGCGCCATGCCGCACATCGGGTAGTCGAGGTAGCGGTCACCGAGGCCGAGAACACGTGACGTCCTGGCCAGGCACAGGCGAAACAGCTCCGCGCCCTCGGCCTCGTCGCCGCTGGTCCCGTGGTGGGCGAGCACGGTTAACAGGCTCGCGTCGGCGAACAACTGCCAGGGCTCCATGCCGGTCGGAGCCTGGCCGGGGAAGACGAACGCGCGCATGCGCGCCGCAGCGGCCCGAAACGCCGCGAGCCCGGCGACTGGATCTCCCTTCGCCAGCGCGAGTTCCCCCGCGACGGTCCCGAACGCGAACCGGCCGCTGAGGATGGTGTCGGACTCCTTGATCTGGTCCATCTGGCCAAGGTGCCCCCCAGCCTCGTCGAGACGTCCGGTAGCCACGGCGCACAGCGCGAGGACCGAGTGGAGCTGGATCAGGTCGTCGAGCGCGCCGAGCCGTTCGAGCACCGGTAACGCCGCGCGGGCGTGCGGCACGGCCGCGGCCGGATGACCCAGCTGCATGTGCAGTCCGGCCAGATGGGCGTTCAGCATCGCCACGACCCACGGGCCGTCGAACGCCCCCCGCATCAGGGCCAGCGCGCGCTCGGCCGCGTCGATCGCGCCCGCGGGGTTACCGGCGTTCTCGAGCAGATAGCTCCGCCACTGCAGGGCCGCGATCGCGACGGACGGGTTCGGGGAGCCGGCCAGCTGGCCCAGCCGTGTTTCCAGGCCCCCGGCGCGGGCCGGGTCATGCGCGAGCAGCACCGTGACCATGGCGTTGATCCGGGTGTCGCCACGCTCGTCGGTCCCCAGCCGGAC
The DNA here is from genome assembly GCF_963555845.1 of Protofrankia sp. Cas8. Lineage (NCBI taxonomy): Bacteria > Bacillati > Actinomycetota > Actinomycetes > Frankiales > Frankiaceae > Protofrankia > Protofrankia sp. Cas8. The sequence goes on from NZ_CAUVXI010000092.1 coordinate 7,911, forward strand.
GAGCAGGTCACGGATCGGACCGAGTGCCTGGCTCGTCGCAATGATCATGGTGTTCTGCATCACGATCACCATGGCCGCGCGGGTGGGGTCGGCCAGCTCCGCCGGTGGCCACCAGCCGGCGACCGTCTCGGCGACCGTGCCCGCAAGCGCCGCCACCCTGGTGTGCTCACCCCGGACGGACCACAGCCCGCCCAGGCCGCACAACACCTGGACCGCGGCCTCCGGGTCGGCGCCGGCCAGCGCCTGGCGCAGTGCGTCGGCCAGATTGATCTCCTCCGCGGCGAGCGCGTCGATGCCCGCGAGCTGGTCCGGGCCGAACAGCCCCCGCGCCGCGGCGCTCGCGTAGCGGATCGCCCACGCGCGCCGGGACGCCTGCGCCTGTTCCCGCTCGCCGGCCTGGGCGAGGCGCATCCGGCCGAACTCGCGCACCGTCTCCAGCATCCGGTACCGAACGCTGGCGTTCGACTCGGCGACGGTCAGCAGGGACTGGTCCACCAGCGCCTGCACCGCGCCCAGCGCGTCCTCGCCGAGCACCTCCTCGGCTGCGGCGAGGGTGACGCCGTCCTGGAAGACCGAGAGCCACCGCAGCGCGCGGCGCTCGCGCTCCGCCAGCAGGTTCCAGGACCAGTCGATGACGGCAAGCAAGGTGCGATGCCGGTCCGGAGCGTTCCTGACGCCGCCGCGCAGTAGGGCGAACCGGTCCTCCAGCCGTCGGCGGATCTCCTCCACGGACATCACCCGCGCCTTGGCGGCGGCGAGCTCGATGGCCAGCGGGAGACCGTCCAGCCGGGTCACGATGTCGGTCACCGCGTCGTCGGGCAGCTGGACGTCGGGCCGCGCCGCGACGGCTCGCTGCCGGAACAGTTCGACGGACTCCGCGTGACCGAGCGCGCTCAGCGAATAGACGTGTTCCGCGCTGATCGCCAACGGCGCGCGCGACGTGGTGACCACACGCAGATCGCTGGTGGTGGCGACGAGGAACGCGACCAGGTCGGCCACGGCGTCGACGAGATGCTCGCAGTTGTCGAGGATCAGCAGGCTGGGCGCCGCGCTGAGATGCTGGGCGATCCGTCCGCGCACGTCGGCGAGCTGCTGGGGCGTCAACGTCCGGCGGCCGTGCACCGAGTCGCGTACTCCCAGCGCCGAGCCGACCTCGCCGATCAGGTCCTCCGGCGAGGTGACGCCAACCAGGCCGACGAAGTGCACCACCGGCCGTTGGATGGACCGGCCGAGCACATGGGCCAGCCTGGTCTTACCAAGCCCGCCCGGGCCGACGATCGAGACCACGCGGGCGGAGTTGACGAGCGCGCTGAGCTGCCGGAGGTCGTCCGAGCGCCCGACCAGCGAGCTCGCGTCGTAGTGCAGGCCCGCGCGCACTGGCTCGTCGAGGTGGAGCAGTTCGCGGTGCACCCGCTCCAGCTCGGAGCCGGGGTTGACGCCGAGTCGGTCGCGAAGCCCGGCCCGGTATCTCTCATACCTGTCGAGAGCCGCGCCTGTGCCCCGTACCGCCGCCTCGCTTCGCAGCAGGCAGGCCAGCACCGCCTCATCCGACGGATCCCGGTCGAACGCCTCCCCTAGCCGCGGCAGCGCGGACGCGTGCTCTCCGGTCAGGCTCAGCACGCGACCCAGTAACCCGGCCAGTTCGGCCCGGTACCCTTCGGCGCCGCGGCGGAGCTCCGCCAGCGGGTGATCGTCCCCGTCCTGGGGTGTCGCCAGTGACGCCGCCAGCGCCATGGCCTCGGTCGCCGCCTCACGTGCCACGAGCACGTCACCGGCCGCGAGCAGGTTCCGCGCACGCACCGTCAGGTCGCGCAGTCGGAACGCGTCCACCTGGTCGGCGGGGACGCCGAGCCGGTAACCGTGGCCGTCTCGAACGACCGCGTCCGGTCCGCACTGGGCGCGTGTCCGCGAGATCAGGACCTGCAGCGCCTTGCCGGCGTTTCCCGGGCCGTGCTCGCCCCAGATCGCCTCGGCCAGCCGGTCGCTCGGCACCGCCTGACCGTCGCCGACGGCCAAGGCGGCCAGCAATGCCTGCGGACGCTGACCGACCACCGGCCGGCCGCGCCAGCACACGCGGTCCAGGACAGTCAGGACGATCGGCACCCACTCAGTTTAGAGACGAGGAATCAGCCGCCGGTATTCACGCGGAAGCCACCTTCCCGTCACCTCCAAACCTTTCTTCCCAGGTCAACTCGGGTAAGCAGGCCAGAGCCGCGTCTTTCAGGAACGACTGCCGCCGAACCTGGCTCGATTTCCTTGCTGGAACTCGGTCGCGACCGCCTTCACCGCTGCGGCGACTTCCCGACTCTGATCAAGGACTACGACTTGGCTCAGGCGGTCCATGCGGGGCCGTCAAGGTCGTGGATCGGGTCGCGGAGGCCGGCGACGCCGGATCGTTCGTCGAGGATCCGGCGCAGTTCCGATGCCTGACGCACCACACAGTTCCGCTCGACGAGGACGAGATCGTCGAGCGTGCCCGCCGCTCGCATTGAGCCCAATCCGGCTGCCGACAACGGCAGCTGCGACACGGCGATCACCGCAGCGACGGCCGGGTCGACGTCGTGGGCGAAGACGGTGACCTGGGGGCGTAGCGGCGGGTACAGGGGACAGTCGGCTTCCGGAGTGCTCATGACGAGGGCCTCCTCGCTGGTATCTCCGGCTGGCTGAGGCCGGGCTGAGCCGCTCGGCCGCCTGTGGCGGTCACGGGCCGAACAGGGCCAGCGGGACGACGGCGACGTCGTCGCTTCGACGGTAGGCATGCTGGCCGGCGTAGAGGACGGCGGCATCGATCAAGTCTTTTCCGATCCGATTGCGAAGCCATTGGAGGTGCTTGACGTCGACGTCCTCGACCCGGTCGGCCAATTTGACCTCGATGCCCAGTATCCGGCCATCCGCGTGCTGGACGATCAGGTCCACTTCGTGGTCGTTGTTGCGCGTACGTAGGTGGCCCACACGGGCTTCGGCGGCCTCGGCGTAGGTGTGGATGCTGAGTGCGGCAAGATGCTCGAAAAGCGCGCCGAGGATCGTGCCCTCCGACAGGTCTGTGCTGCCTTGCTCAGCGCGCAGGAGTGCGGAGTCGTCGAGTCCGAGCAGTCGTGCGACTAGAGCGGGGTCGGCTAGGTGGTGTTTGGGGGACTGGCCGAGTCGATCAAGATGGTTCCGGCTGGGAATCCAGGGCGGTATCGCGTCTAGTAGCCACAGGGACGACAGGGCGTCGCGGTAGGCGAGCGTGGTCTCCTTGGCCGGTTTGTTCGCCAGCCCGGCGGTGGCAGCGTCGAGGATCTTTGAATAGGTCGTCGTTGTCGATGTCGCGGCGGCGTAGGCGGCGAGCCAGGCGCGCAGCGCCGCCGGCCTGCGGACCGGGTAGCCCTGCTCGGGGAATTCCCGTTGGATGACGTTGTCCAGGTATGCATCCAGTTCCGCCCGTCGTACGCGTGGCGGCAGACCGCGGATGGCGGGGAAGCCCGATGCCGTGATCTCCTCGACATAGTCCGTCAACCGGAGCGCGGTGGCCCCGCCGACATCCCGGTTCCCGGACAGGAGCGCGGCCAGGCTCACGGTCTGCGTCTCGATGCCCCGCTCTGCCACACTCAGCGGACGCATTCGCATGGGTACCATCCGCCCCGCGCCCGAGTGGACCACCGTCCCCCGGGGCGCCGAGCTGCCGGCGACGATGAAGTGGCCGGGCGGCGAGCCGGCGTCAACCGCGTGCCGCACGTGGTCCCACACCTCGGGAACGCGCTGCCACTCGTCCACGAGCACCGGCCCGGGCAGGCGGGTCAGGACGGTGCGCTCGGCGGGCTGACCGCCGACCGTTAGGCCGATCTCAACGTTGTGCCGCCGGCCGGCGGAGCAGGGCGAGGGCGGGCACGGTTCCGGCGAGGGAGATCCCGGCGGTGGCCCACCAGACGGTGCGGAACGCGTGTAGCTGCGTGCCGCCGGTTTTAGCGCCGCCGAGGACGGCGACCACGATGGCGACGCCCAGGGCCAGGCCGGTCTGGCGGAGCATGTTGATGACTGCGGACCCGGTCGCGAATTCGGGCGGGGGCAGCGAGGCTGAGGCGGTGGCCATCATCGTCGGCAGGGTCAGGCCGACGCCGACACCAGTGAGGATCATGCCGCCGAGCAGGCCCGAGGCGTAGTTCGGCTCGGTCCCGATCGCAAGGGCCCACCAGGCGACGCCGGCCCCGAAGGCCACGCCGCCGACCGCGATCACAGCTGCGGGTCCGTAGCGGGCGATCAGACGGCCGGCGAGGCCGAAGGAGATCAGCGGAACCATCAGCGGTCCGGGGGCCAAGGCAAGGCCGACGCGCAGGGCCGACCATCCCCAGTGGCCCTGCTCCCACAGCACGATCGACAGCAACATCGCGCCAAACGCTGCGGAGAAGGACAGGGCGACGATCGACGCGCCGGTGAAGGATCGGGACGCGAACAGTGACGGGCGGATGAGCGGCGTGCGGCTGCGCAGGCAGTGCGCTGTGAAGGCGGCGAGCAGCAGCCCGGCGGCCGTCAGCGACGCGATGATCGAGGACGACGTCCAGCCCCAGTCGCTGCCTTTGACCAGCCCGAACGTCAACAGCGCCACGCCACCGGTCATGAGGATCACGCCGAGCGGATCAGGCCGCTCGACGGGGTGGCCGTGGATGTGGGGCAGCCGGCGCCAGCCGACGACCAGGGCGGCGATCCCGACGGGGACGTTGACCAGGAACACCCACCGCCAACTGGCGGCGACCAGCAGGCCGCCGACGACCGGGCCGATGCCGGCGGCCACCCCGCCGGCCGCGGTCCACGCGCGGACCGCGCCGGGGCGGCGCGCCGGTTCGTAGGCGGCGAGCACCAGCCCGAGTGAGGTCGGGGTCAGCAGCGCAGCCCCGGCTGCCTGCACCAGCCGGAAGCCGATCAACATCTCGACGCTCGTCGATGCCGCGCAGGCGGCGGACGCGGCGGTGAAGACGGCGATGCCGAGCAGGAACCCGTGGTCACGGCGGTAGCGGTCCGCGAGCCGCCCGAAGAACACCAGCAGCGACGCGTAGACGATGGCGTACCCGTTGAGCACCCAGGACAGTCCGCCCAGGTCGGACGCGCCGAGATCGCGGGCGATCTGCGGCAGGGCGACGTTGACGATGAACAGGTCGAGGCTGGCGAGGATGACGCCGGCGCACACGATCAGCAGCACCTGGCGCGGCGCTGCCTGCCTTGGTGCCGCGGTCGGACGGTCGCGAACCGTGGCGAGTTCTGTCATGGAACTGACTCTAGAGGTAGTGAGTTCCATCATGCAACTAGCTAGCATGGGGGCATGGAACGCAAGAGCTTCGCCGACATGCCCTGCTCGGTCGCGCAGTGCCTCGAGGTCGTCGGCGAGTGGTGGTCGATGCTGATCCTGCGGGACGTCTTCTTCGGAGTCAGCCGCTTCGACGCGTTCCAGGATCGGCTCGGGATCTCCCGCAACGTGCTCAACCAGCGCCTGAACAAGCTGGTGGAGTCCGGCATCCTCACGAAGAAGCCTTACAGCCAGCATCCGCCGCGCTACGATTACCGGCTCACCGAGAAGGGCCGTGACCTGTGGCCGGTGTTGGAAAGCATGCGGCAGTGGGGCGACAAGCACGCCGCGCCGGACGGTCCGCCGGTTCTCATGAGGCACACCAACTGCGGGCAGGTCTCGACGGCGGTCATGACCTGCTCCAGCTGCGGCGAATCGCTCGAGGCACGAGATATGCAGGCCGTTGCCGGGCCAGGGGCTCCGGACGGCTGCATCCCTATTGCCGGGCGCTCGTAACGGTGTGAAGAAGATAGCGGAAGCCATGGAGAGCCGGCCGAAAGTGAGCAGTTTCGGAGAAGCGCCGGTCACCGAGCAGAACTCGACCTTCGCCGTGCCACCGCTAACCCTGTGGGGTGCAGACTTCTGATGCAGACTGTCGATTTCACGCCTCGCCGTTCGTCTTGACACGACCGTACACACCGGGTCGATGTGACCCACGACTTCAGGAGCTACCATGACCGGCTCTTCCACCCAGGGAATCAAGACCGTGCTGCATCCTGTGTCCGACCTGGCGACGGCCAAGGCGGTGTACACCGCACTGCTCGGCGTACCGCCGCAGACCGACGAGTCCTACTACGTCGGCTACGAGGCCGCGGGCCAGCACATCGGGCTGGTGCCGGGCGGTGGACCGCAGGGCATGACCTCACCGGTGGCCTACTGGCACGTTCCGGACATCGAGGCGAAGCTGGCCGAGGTGACCGCCGCGGGTGCCACCGTGAAGGAGCCCGCGCACGACGTCGGTGGCGGCCGCTTGGTGGCCACCGTCACCGACCCCGATGGCAATGTCCTCGGGCTGCTTCAGGACCGCTGAGGGCCGACATCCGCTCCCGCCCTCAGCGTCGTCGCGACACCGCGCATCGGCTCACCCGCGACGCCGCGTCCCAGTGCCGGTCGCTCTGACAGATGGAGACACGATGAGCATGGCCACGAGGACGGACACGCAGTCGCCTGCGCTGCACGTTCCCGACAGCCACGATGTGATCCGCGTGCAGGGCGCGCGCGAGAACAACCTCAAGGACGTCAGCGTCGAGATTCCGAAGCGCCGCCTGACGGTGTTCACCGGCGTCTCCGGCTCGGGCAAGAGCTCTCTGGTGTTCGGCACGATCGCCGCGGAGTCGCAGCGGATGATCAACGAGACTTACAGCGCCTTCGTGCAGGGCTTCATGCCGACGCTGGCGCGGCCCGAGGTCGACGTACTCGAAGGGCTGACGACCGCGATCATCGTCGACCAGGAGCGGATGGGCGCCAACTCCCGTTCCACCGTCGGCACCGCCACCGACGCCAACGCGATGCTGCGGATCGCCTTCAGCCGGCTCGGCGAGCCGAGTGCCGGGCCGTCGTCCCACTACAGCTTCAACCTGCCCGCCGCCGGCGCCTGCCCGCACTGCGAGGGCATGGGCAGCGTGACCGACATCGACCTCACCCAGCTCTTCGACGACTCCAAGTCGCTCGCCGAGGGCGCGATCACCATCCCCGGCTACAAGGTGGACGGCTGGTGGACCGTGGGGATCTTCATCGAGTCGGGTTTCCTCGACCCGGACAAGCCGATCCGTAAGTACACCAAGAAGGAGCTGCACGACTTCCTCCACCGCGAGCCGACCAAGGTGAAGGTCAACGGCGTCAACCTCACCTACGAGGGGCTGATCCCGAAGGTCCGCAAGTCGTTCCTCGCCAAGGACCGGGAGGCGATGGCGCCGCACATCCGGGCGTTCGTGGACCGGGCGGTCACCTTCACCGCGTGCCCCGAGTGCGGCGGCACCCGGCTCAACGAGGCGGCCCGCGCCTCGCGGATCGGCGGGATCAACATCGCCGACGCCTGCGCGATGCAGATCAGCGACCTAGCCGTTTGGGTCCGCGGCGTCGACGAGCCGTCGGTGGCGCCGCTGCTCGCGACGCTGGCGCAGACCCTCGACTCGTTCGTGGAGATCGGGCTGGGCTACCTCTCGCTCGACCGGCCGTCGGGCACGCTGTCGGGCGGCGAGGCGCAGCGCGTCAAGATGATCCGCCACCTCGGCTCTTCGCTCACCGACGTCACCTACGTCTTCGACGAGCCGACGATCGGGCTGCACCCCCATGACATCCAGCGGATGAACGACCTGCTGCTGCGGCTGCGGGACAAGGGCAACACGGTGCTCGTCGTGGAGCACAAGCCGGAGACGATCGCGATCGCCGACCACGTCGTCGACCTCGGCCCCGGCGCCGGTACGGTGGGCGGCACCGTCTGTTTCGAGGGCACCGTCGAGGGACTGCGGGCCAGCGGCACCCTCACCGGCCGCCATCTCGACGACCGGGCCGCCCTCAAGGAGACGGTGCGGACGCCCGCCGGCCGGCTTGCGATCCGCGGCGCGACGGCGCACAACCTGCGCGGCGTCGACGTCGACATCCCGCTCGGGGTGCTTGTCGTCGTCACCGGCGTCGCCGGTTCGGGAAAGAGCTCCCTGATCGACGGCTCGGTCTCGGGCCGGGACGGGGTGGTGTCGATCGACCAGGGCACGATCCGCGGCTCGCGACGGAGCAACCCGGCGACGTACACCGGACTGCTCGATCCGATCCGCAAGGCGTTCGCGAAGGCCAACGGCGTGAAGCCGGCGCTGTTCAGCGCCAACTCCGAGGGCGCCTGCCCCACCTGCAACGGCGCTGGCGTCATCTACACCGACCTGGCGATGATGGCCGGCGTCGCCACCACCTGCGAGGAGTGCGAGGGGAAGCGGTTCGGAGCAGCGGTGCTGGTCCACCACCTCGGTGGCCGCGACATCAGCGAGGTGCTCGCGATGTCGGTGACCGAGGCCGAGGGGTTCTTCGGCGCCGGCGAGGCGCGCACGCCGGCCGCGCACGCCATCCTCGACCGGCTCGCCGACGTCGGGCTGGGCTACCTCAGCCTCGGCCAGCCGCTCCCTACGCTGTCCGGCGGCGAGCGACAGCGGCTCAAGCTGGCCACCCACATGGCCGGGAAGGGCGGCGTCTACGTCCTCGACGAGCCGACCACCGGCCTCCACCTCGCCAACGTCGAGCAGCTGCTCGGCCTGCTCGACCGGCTCGTCGACTCCGGCACGTCGGTCATCGTCATCGAGCACCACCAGGCGGTCATGGCACACGCCGACTGGATCATCGACCTCGGCCCTGGTGCCGGCCACGACGGCGGCCGGATCGTCTTCGAGGGCACACCCGCCGACCTCGTCGCCGCCCGCTCCACCCTCACCGGCGAGCACCTCGCGGCCTACGTCGGTACCTGACCGAGGCCCTTCCGGACACCGTGAGACGAGGTCTCTCATCTGTTTCGACCGAGCCCGCTTCTACGCCATCAGCGGTCGGCGTCGGTGTAGAGCACCACGCCGCGTAGGTTCCGTCCGGCGGCCATGTCGGCATAGCCGGAGTTGATGTCCTCGAGTTTGTACGTCGACGTGACCAGTTCGTCCAGCTTGAGCTTTCCCTCGCGGTACATGTCCAGCAGCCAGGGAATCTCCACCCGGGGATTCGCGCCACCGAAGATCGCACCTTTGAGGGTCTTCTGCAGCAACGTCAGCTCGAACAGGCTGAGCTTGACGTCGAGGTCGGTTGCCGGACCCATCCCGGCCACCACGCAGGTGCCGCCCTTACCGACCAGAGCCAACGCCGGAGCGATGTACTCGCCACGCATCCGGTCAATGGCGATGACGGCCTTCTCCGCACCGCGGCCCCAGGTCAGCTCGGTCACCGGAGCCAACGCCTCGGCCAGCGAGGCGAAGGTGTGGGTGGCACCGAACCGCTGTGCCTGCTCCCGCTTGAAGGCCACCGGGTCGATAGCGATCACCCACTTCGCGCCGGCCGCGACCGCACCCTGCACCGCGTTGATGCCGACACCGCCGACACCGATGACGACCACCGTTTCGCCCGGTCGTACCCCGGCAACGTGGGTCGCCGAGCCCCACCCGGTGGTCACCCCGCATCCGACCAGCGCCGCCTTGTCCAACGGGACGTCCTTTCTGATCTTGATCGCGGATGCCTGGTGCACGGTGACGTACGGGGAGAAGGTGCCGAGCAGGGAGGTCGGGATCACCGGCTTGCCGCGCGCGCGCACCCGGTACGACCCGTCCGAGATCGACTTCCCGGTCAGCAGGTCGGCGCCGAGGTCGCACAGGTTCTGCCGGCCCGACGAGCACGGCGGGCACTGCCCACAGGACGGGATGAAGCCGAGCACCACATGGTCGCCTTCGGCCAGCCCGCGCACGCCCGGACCGACCGTTGTCACCACCCCCGCACCCTCATGCCCCCCGAGGATGGGGAAGAATTTCGCCGGAAAATCCCCGTCCCCGATGTGCCGATCGGAGAAGCACAGCCCCGAGGCGGCCAGCTCCACCGTGACCTCGCCCTCCCGCGGGTCACCCACGTCGATCTGCTCGACCTGCCACTCCTCGTGCAGGCCCCAGACGAGCGCGCCCTTCGTCCGCACATCTCCTCCTATCCGGTTGCCCGGTTTCGTTTACTTTCACCGGTTTTGAACACCGAGGCAGGTCCCACGAGCCGTGTCGCTGCCGAACCCACCCGCTGCGCGCCGTTTACTTCGGCAGGTTCAAACGCTCCTAGCGACGCTCCGATAAGATGATCTCGGCAACGTCGACAGACTGGATGGTGGATGGGTCTGGCAGCCTGACTCACGCCTACGAACTTGACTCGATCATGATGGCTTCCCCCGTCCAAGACCTCTGGTGCCGAGGACGGGATGCCAGCTCGTACCGAAGCGCGCGACAGACGTCGCTACAGCCGAGTAAGGCCGATCTTGACTGGGAAGGGTGCGCCAGCGTCGACGACGCCCGTGGAGACCTCACCGGCATGGTACGTCCTGGTTGCCGGGTCGAGGACGTAGGTACAGACGACCGGGACGCCGGCGGGGGGCTGCTCGACCCGCCAGTAGTACGAGATTCCGGCCCTCGCGTACTGCTCGGCCTTGACAATCCGGTCGGTCGTCTCCGAGCCCGGCGAGACGACCTCGACGACAAGCAGGATGTGCTCGGGCCGGGCCGGCATGATGTCGATCGTGTTGGCGCGGTACACGACGACGTCCGGGCGCCGATTCGTGCGTGGAACGTCCTGAAGCCGGACATCGACGTCGAAGTCCGCGTTCCAGTCCGGACCGGCGGCGGCATCCAACGCGACTGCGAGGATCTTGATCAGGCGGTTGTGACGCTTGGACGCGCGAGGGCGCACGACGACCATCCCGGCCACGATCTCGATGCCCGCGGACTGCTCCTCGGACCAGGAGTCGTAATGCTCCGCCGTGATGGCGCACCTTCTTCAGGTGACCCGACGGCCTGATCGTTCCGCTGTGAGATGGAGAGGGAGAGGAACACCCCGTCCGGGCGGAGCCACGCTGATCCCTCTACCGGCATTTTCCCAGCCACGGAAGCTGTAGTCAGAGGTGTCTCTCGGCCGCCGCCGTCATCAGCCGCACCGTCTCCTGCTGTTTCGGGGTTACGGCTGTTCCATGTGGACAGTCGCCGGGTCGGCGCGTCGTCCGGTGGCCGCGACGCTCAGGCCGGTGGTGGTGATGGCCAGGCCGACCGCGCCGAGGTTGTCGTTCAGATGGGCGCGGTTCGCCGTGCCGGGGATGGGCACCACGTCAGTCCCCTGGGACAGCAGCCAGGCGAGCGCGTACCGGGCGGGAGTGCAGCCGTGCTCGGTGGCGGCCTGTCGGACCTGCTTGGCGAGGCGCTGGTTGGCGGCGAGGTTGTCCGGTTGGAACCGCGGCATCTGGCGACGCAGGTCCGCCGGTGCGAGGTCGTCGGCGCTGGTGATGGCGCCGGTGAGGAAGCCACGGCCCAGCGGGCTGTACGCCACGATGCCGACGCCCAGTTCGCGCGCGGTGGGCAGAACCTCATCCTCGATGTCGCGCGACCACAGCGACCACTCGGTCTGCAACGCCACGATCGGGTGGGTGGCGTGCGCCCGACGCAGCGTGCCGGAGCCCGCCTCGCACAGTCCGAGGTGGCGGACCTTTCCCTCGGCGACCAACTCGGCCATGGCGCCGACCGTCTCCTCGATCGGCACGCTCCGGTCCAACCGGTGCTGGTAGTAGAGGTCGACGTGATCGACGCCGAGCCGCCGCAGCGACGCCTCGCAGGCCTGGCGAACGTACTCGGGCCGGCCGTTGATGGCGAAGCCGCCGTACCCGTCACCGGGGGTGAGTCCGAACTTGGTGGCGATGACGACCTCGTCGCGACGGCCCCGCACCGTCCGCCCGATCAGTTCCTCGTTGGTGTGGGGGCCGTAGACGTCGGCGGTGTCGAGCAGGGTCACACCGCGATCGAGGGCATGCAGCAGCGTCGACCGCGCTTCGGCCTGGTCGGCCGGCCGGTAGAACCCGCTCATGCCCATGCAGCCCAAGCCGAGCGACCCAACCTCCAGCACGCCACCGAGCCAGCGGTGTGGCACGCCGGCCCCGTCGTTCGGCAGGTGTCCGTCGTGCGGACCCTGCCCGTCGTGCGGACCCTGCCCGTCGTCCCCGGTGTTCACGCCGACTCCCCAGCACCTACGCCGGCGAGGAGTGACGAACGAGCGTCAGCCGGCCGCGGACACGCGTCGATCTTGCCTTCGATCGTCGCCAGGCAGTCGTCGATCCGCGCCCGCTGGCGGCGTAGCCGCAGACGTTGCTCCTCCAGGATCTGCCGTAGCCGGCCGGCTGTCTGGCCGCCCTGGCGAGTCAGCTCCAGGTATTCGTGCAGCACCCGCAGCGGCATCCCGGTGCCGCGCATGCGGATGACGAACCGAACTGTCGCGAGGGTGCCCTCGTCGTAGACCCTCCTGCCGGAACCGTCACGACCCACCGGGCCGAGCAGACCGATCCGCTCGTAGTAGCGCAGCGTGTTGGGACGCACGCCGCACAGTTCGGCGGCCGCCCCGACCGATATCAAGGTCATGAGCCAACCGTAGGACTTCGCGCGCGGGCGAAGTCAACCTCGAACACTCTCAGCTAGAACGTGCGCGGTTCGTCAGTGCCGC
>NZ_CAUVXI010000093.1:0-450 GCF_963555845.1 Protofrankia sp. Cas8
AGGCCGGTACATCAGGTGAATACCGCCGGGTCGGGATGTGCGTGGTCCAAAGGCGGCCGGTTCAGGAGTCGGCTCAGAAGTCGGCTCAGAAATCGCCGGCGCGGCCGCGGAACTCCGTCAGGACCTCGACGAGCGAGGTGATCTGATCAGGTGACAGATCCGGGTTGGCGAAGACGCTCTCGTTGAGCCGGTCGGTCGCCGCGGTCACGACGTCCCGACCGGCCGGCGTGATCTCGGCCAGGGTGGCCCGCCGGTCCGTCGGATGTGGGATGCGCCGGACGAACCCCTGCGACGAGAGCCGGTCAACCGCGCTCGTCACGCTCGTCGGATGCACCTGCAGACGGTTGCCGACCTTACTCATCGGCAATGATCCGGCTTGGCTGAACAGCAGCAGCATGAGCAGTTCGTAGCGGGCGAAGGTCAGGTCAAACGGGCGCAGCACCTCGTCCA
>NZ_CAUVXI010000093.1:475-19858 GCF_963555845.1 Protofrankia sp. Cas8
CGAGGATGATCTGCTGCGCCCGCATCACGGAGGTGACCGCAGCCATGCCGTCGGCGGCCTGTGCCCACCCGTGCGCCGTCCACTGCCGCCGTGCCTCCTCGATGGGGTCGAACGGCAGCGGCTTCGGGGAGGACACGGGCAGATGACTCCTGACAACCTCGGACACACGCGGCTCCGGCCCAGCGTAGTTGACCGAAGGCGGCGCGCACACCGTTCTCCCCGCACCGCCCCGTCCCCCAGCACCGCCCGTCCCCCAGCACCGCCCGAAGCCGAACCACCTGACCGAATGATCAGTTCCTGTCAGATGAATCAGACATTGCGCCGGTACTGGCCGCCAACCTCGAAGAACGCGTCGCTGATCTGGCCGAGCGAGCAGCAGCGGACCGCGTCCATGAGCACGTCGAAGGTGTTCTGGCCGGCGGCTGCGGCTTCCCGCAGCCGGCGTAGCGCCGCCGGCGCCTCCTGCGCGTGCCGGGCCGAGAAGTCGGCGAGCCGGGCCAGCTGGGAGCGCTTCTCGTCCTCGGTGGCACGCGCGAGTTCCACCGGGCCGCGCGGGTTGGCGTCGGCCGCCGGGTCGAGAAACGTGTTCACCCCGATGATCGGCAGCGTGCCGTCATGTTTGCGCTGCTCATACAGCATGGACTCGTCCTGGATGCGACCGCGCTGGTAACCGGTTTCCATCGCACCGAGCACGCCGCCACGCTCGGAGATCCGCTCGAACTCGGCCAGCACCGCCTCCTCCACGAGATCGGTGAGGTCATCGACGACACAGGAGCCCTGCAACGGGTTCTCGTTGCCCGCCAGACCCCATTCGTTGTCGATAATCATCTGAATGGCCAGGGCGCGGCGGACGGAATGCTCGGTCGGGGTGGTCACAGCCTCGTCATAGGCGTTGGTGTGCAGGCTGTTGCAGTTGTCGTAGATGGCGCACAGGGCCTGCAGGGTCGTGCGGATGTCGTTGAAGTCCATCTCCTGCGCGTGCAGAGACCGCCCGGATGTCTGCACGTGGTACTTGAGCATCTGGGACCGTTCCGACGCGCCGTAACGCTCGCGCATCGCCACCGCCCAGATCCGCCGGGCGACCCGACCGATGACCGTGTATTCCGCGTCCAGCCCGTTGGAGAAGAAGAACGACAGGTTCGGCGCGAAGTCGTCAATCGCCATACCGCGGGCGAGGTAGGCCTCCACATAGGTGAAACCGTTGGCGAGGGTGAAGGCGAGCTGACTGATCGGATTCGCCCCGGCCTCCGCGATGTGATATCCGGAAATCGACACCGAATAGAAGTTGCGGACGCCGTGGGCGATGAACCATTCCTGCACGTCCGCCATGCACCGCAGCGCGAACTCGGTCGAGAAGATGCAGGTGTTCTGGCCCTGGTCCTCCTTGAGGATGTCGGCCTGCACGGTGCCCCGCACGGTCGCCAGTGCGTGCGCCCGGATGCCCGCGGCCTCCTCGGTGGTGGGCTCGCGGCCCTGGTCGGCCCGGAACGCGTCGAGGCGCTGGTCCACGGCCACGTTGAGGAACATCGCGAGGATCGTCGGCGCCGGGCCGTTGATCGTCATGGAGACGCTCGTCGTCGGCGAGCACAGGTCGAAGCCCGCGTAGAGCTCCGACATGTCGTCCAGGGTCGCGATTGACACCCCGGAGGTGCCGACCTTGCCGTAGATGTCCGGACGCGGCGCCGGGTCGCGGCCGTAGAGCGTCACGGAGTCGAACGCCGTGGACAGCCGGGTGGCCGCCGACCCCCGGGAAAGGTAATGGAACCGCCGGTTGGTCCGGAACGGGTCGCCCTCACCGGCGAACATCCGCGCGGGTGCCTCGCCGGCCCGCTTGAACGGGAACACCCCGGCGGTGAACGGAAAGCGGCCGGGCAGGTTCTCCGCCTGCAGGAAGCGGACGAGTTCGCCGTGGTCGCTGATGCGCGGCAGCGCCACCCGCGGTATCGAGGTGCCCGAGAGGGTGACCCGACGCAGCGGCGTGTGGATGTCCTTTCCCCGCACCGTGTAGACGAGTTCGTCGCCGGAGTACTCCGCCACCGTGGCCGGCCAGCTCTCCAGCTGTGCCCCGATGGTCGGGTCCAGGGCCTTCTCGGCATCGTCCAGCAGGCTGTCGAGGCCGTCGAGCGCACCCTGATCGTGACCTGCGGCGGCGAGTTCACGCCGAGCGGTCAGCAGGTGCTGGCGCCGCCGCGCCACCTCGGCCTGCTCAGCGCTGCGCTGGTGGTAGGCGCGGACGGTCTCGGCCACCTCCGCCAGGTACCGGACGCGGGCCGATGGGACCACGGTGGCAAGCCCCGAGGACGCCTTGACCGTCACCGTGGGTAGTACTCCGGCCGCCAGTGGCAGGCCCTTGGCTGCGAGTAGACCGGTCAGGTGCTGGTAGAGCGCGGTGACGCCGTCGTCGTTGAACCTGGCCGCGCTCGTCCCGAAGACGGGCATGTCCGTCCAGGACACACCGAACGCCTCCCGGTTGCGCACCAGCTGGCGGGCGACGTCGCGGCGGGCGTCATCCGCCCCGGACCGCTCGAACTTGTTGATCGCCACGACGTCCGCGAAGTCGAGCATGTCGATCTTCTCAAGCTGGGACGCGGCGCCGTATTCGGGTGTCATCACGTAGAGCGAGACGTCGACGAGGTCGACGATCCCGGCGTCGCCCTGCCCGATACCCGGTGTCTCGACGACGACCAGGTCGTAGCCGGCGGCCCGACACGCGGCGATCACGTCACCGATGCGCTCAGGCAGTTCGCCGCCGGCACCCCGGGTCGCCAGGGAGCGGAAGAAGATGGTGGCCGCACCCTCGGCATCACCGAGCGCGTTCATCCGGATGCGGTCACCGAGCAGCGCGCCGCCTCCCCGGCGGCGGGTCGGGTCTACCGCGATGACGGCGATGCGCAGTTTGTCCTGCTGGTCGACGCGGAAGCGGCGCAGCAGCTCGTCGGTGAGGGAGGACTTTCCCGACCCGCCCGTCCCGGTGATGCCGAGGACGGGGACCTCGGGCCGCGCCGCCGCCCGGAGCTGCGCCGCGAGTTCGGGCGACCTGCCGGCCTGAAGTACCGTGATCGCCCGCGCGAGCGCGGCCTGCTCACCGGCGAGGACCGCCGACAGCGGCGGGGGTTGCTCGGCCAGATCGGTGTCACAGGCGGCGACAATCATATTGATCATCCCGGGCAGGCCCAGGCGCTGCCCGTCTTCAGGCGAGAAGATCCGGGCGACGCCACGGGAGTGCAGCAGGGCGATCTCCTCGGGGACGATGACGCCCCCTCCCCCGCCGTACACCCGCACGTGGCCGGCGCCGCGCTCGCGCAGCCGTTCCACCAGATACGTGAAGTACTCGACATGGCCACCCTGGTAGGACGACAGCGCCACCCCGCTCGCGTCCTCCTGGACCGCGGCCGTGACGAGTTCGTCGACGCCACGATCATGGCCGAGGTGGATCACCTCGACGCCCTGCGACTGCAGAATCCTGCGCATGATGTTGATCGCCGCGTCATGCCCGTCAAACAGGGAAGCGGCGGTGACGATCCGCACCGGATTGGTCGGCACATGCAGGGCGGACCGGTCGGCTGCACTCATCCGTCTGACCTCCGAGCCCCGCGGCAGGCACGTGCCGCCGCCGGTAGTTGGACAACAGATAATAGGATGTCCACATAGTAGGCGCCGAAACGTCCGCGCGCACCTGCCGAAAATTCGGATCAAGCCTCGGATCAAGCCTCGACAAGCTCGTCGACGAGGCCCCAGCGAACAGCGGTCACCGCGTCCAGGGGCGCACCGGTCAGGGCGAGCCACGCGGTCCGGGATGCGCCCACCCGGCGGGTGATGCTGACCGTGCCGCCGGCCCCGGGCACCAGGCCCATCGCGAGTTCGGGCAGCGCGAACACCGCGTCCCGGGACGCGACCACATGGTCGGCGAAGGCGGGCAGCTCCATGCCCGCGCCCACGCACGCCCCGTGCACGTGGGCGCTGACCCGGCCGGGAAACCGGACGATCTCCGCGGCCGCGCTGGCGCCGACCCGGACGGTGTGCGCGGTCGCGGGATCAGGTGCCGTACCGAACTGGCTGAGGTCGCCGCCGCTGCCGAACGCCGGCCCGGCCGCGTCCAGGACGACCTCGGTGACGCCCCTGTCGGACCGCGCCGCCCGCAACGCGGCGACGAGCGCGTCGCGGGTCGCGGTGTCGTAGGCGTTGCGGACCTCGGGCCGATTCAGCGTGAGGCGCAACTGACCACCGACCCGACGCACCCGCACCGGCTCGGCGCTGTCGCGGTGGCGCATCGGGCCGCGCCGGGCGAGCCAGGCGGCGAACTCCGGCCCAGCCAGCAGCGTCGAATACGCCAGCGATTCGGCGACCAGCCCGTCGAGCGGGGACAACCCCGTGGTCAGCCGCAGCAGGCCGGCAAGAGTGACTGCGGCACGTGGGTTTGCCCGGACTTTCGCGGTGAGGCTCGCCAACGCAGCGCCGACGTCGTCCACCTCGACCGCACCGGGCGTTCCCTCCCGCGCGGCCACCGTCGCGATCTCCCCCGGTCCTGCCGTGAGCAGGACATCCGGCGCGCCCACGGCGAGGCCGGTGGGCAGCTTCCCGCCATCGATCACCCCGACGATCACGACCGGCGGGCGCGCCCGGACCAACCGCTCCAGCGCCGCGGTCATGCCGGGGGAATCGGTGTCGGTCAACTCAAGCGCCAGCAGTGGCACGCCGCCGAGGACGTCGAGGAGATCGGCCGGTAACACCGCGTCCACCAGGTCTGCCGCCACGTCCACCGGGAAGAGGTCGACCGGTGGTACCGGGCTGAGCAATGCTGGCTGGGCAGATGCTGGCTGGGAACCGGACGGGAGCGGCACGGGCACACGGTAGCCGGTGAGCCGGTGGTGGATGCGGGGACAACCGGGCTCCCGATAGCCTCCAGACGGGCATCCGGATGGGAGGTGGCGCGGTGGGCCTCCCGCTGGCGGGGCTGACCTTCCTCGCCGCCCCGACCGACCTACAGCAGGAAACACAGGGCGGCGCCGGGATGTGGTTCGCCGCGCGGGAACTGCTGCATGGCCTCGGCGCGACGGTCGTCCACCGGCAGGCGGCCGAGGACCCGCCGGCGGACGTGATCGACCCGGCCCCGACGGTGGATCCGCCATCGGCACTGGCCTGGGCACGATCGGGCGCCATGGCGTTGACGGGTCCGGCGGACGGCGCACCGCTCGCGCCCGACGTGGCGATCATGGAGCGCCTGGACGGCGCCATGACGGTGTTCCGGCTGCTCGCGGCGACACGCGGCCAGCGAGTGGATGTGGACGCCGGGGCGCTGCTCGGCGAACGGGCCGCGATCAGCGGGCTGACCCGCGGCGGACGTCGCTCCGCCGGCGGCGCCGCCCGCCTGCTGCCCACCCGGGACGGCTGGGTTGCGGTGAACCTGGCCCGCGCTTCGGACCTGGACCTGCTGCCGGCGTGGCTGTCGATCGCCGGCGATGATCACTATCAGAACCATCCGGTGGGGCCATGGGATGCGGTCACGACCGCGTTCGCCAGGCTGTCCGCCCGATGTGTGGTCGAACAGGGGCAGCTGCTCGGCCTGCCCGTGGCCGAGGTCGCACAGCCGGAGTCCGCGGCCCACGACGAGCAGGCCCGCGCCCGTGGCCAGCGCTTCCCGTTCGCCCCGTTCCTCCTCGACGGCATACCGCCCGGCGGCGTACCGATCGGCGGCGTACCGCCCGGGACCGGCCACCGACCCGTCCCGTCGACGAAACCGATCCTCGTCGTCGACCTGTCGTCGCTGTGGGCCGGCCCCTTGTGCGCGCATCTGCTGGGGCTCGCCGGGGCCCGCGTCGTGAAGGTCGAGAGCGTCCGGCGTCCGGACGGGGCGCGGTCCGGGCCGAAGATGTTCTTCGACCTGCTGCATGCCGGCCACGACAGCGTCGCGCTGGACCTGCACACGTCCGAGGGCCGGGCGGCCCTCATCCGGCTGATCGGCCGGGCCGACGTGGTGATCGAGGCGTCCCGACCGCGGGCGCTGACCCAGCTCGGTATCAACCCGGCCGAGCTGCTCGCCCGGCATTCGACGCTGACCTGGGTGAGCATCACCGGATACGGCCGGAGCGGCCCGTGGTGCCAGCGGGTGGCCTTCGGTGACGACGCCGCGGCCGCCGCCGGCCTGGTCGCGGTCGGGCCGGACGGGACGCCGATGTTCCTCGCCGACGCCGTTGCAGACCCGGTGACCGGCCTGTACGCGGCGGTCGCGGCGCTCGCGTGCGTGGTCGGCGGCGGCGGCCATCATGTCGACATCGCCCTGCGGGAGGCGGCGGGTTCGCTGCTCGGGACCCGTCCGAGACTCCCCCGACGCGACCCGGGCGCCCGGTGGTCTCCCGTCTCCGACTCCGACTCCGACTCCGGCCCCGGTCTGGACGGAGACAGGACCGGCGGATGGTTCGTGGACGCCGCCGGCACCCGGGCGCCCGTGCTACTGCCCCGCCACCGGACGCCGCCCGGCACGGCGCCGACGTTGGGCGCGGACACCGCACGCGTCCTCGCGGAGCTGGCCGGATCCCGACCGGGGTGACCCGATGCTGATCCGCAACGCCGAAATCAACGGACGATCCGGGATGTCCGTGCGGCTCCGCGGTGACCGGATCGCCGCCGTCGGCCCGGAGCTGTCCCGCGAACCCGGCGAACGTGTCGTGCAGGCGGGTGGCGGGATGCTCGTACCCGGCCTGCATGACCATCACATCCATCTACTCGCGGTGGCTGCGGCCGACGGCTCGGTGCGCTGCGGTCCGCCGGCCGTGCGCAACCGCGAGGAACTGGCCGCGGCCCTGCGCGCGGCCGCAACCACAACCACAACCGCAGCCGCAGCCGCAGCCGCAGCCGCAGCAACGGTCCAACCCGGTGGCTGGATCCGCGGCGTCGGCTATCACGACAGCGTTGCCGGCGCGCTGACCAGAGCCGATCTCGACGCCATGGTTGCCGACGTTCCCGTGCGGGTGCAGCACCGCTCCGGGGCACTGTGGATGCTCAACTCCGCCGCCGTCGCCGCGATCGGCATTGACGATCATGCCGGCGCTCGTGGCGCCGCGCCTGCCGCCGCACCGCCCGGAGCAGGACGCGGCCCGGATGGACGTCCCGACGGCCGGCTGTTCCGGTTGGACGGCTGGCTGCGCGAGCGCCTTCCGCCATCGCCGACACCTGATCTGGCGGCCGTCGGGCGAGGGCTGGCCGGGTTCGGCGTCACCGGCGTGACCGATGCCACCGTCGGCACCGGACCGGCCGAGGTCGAACTGCTCACCGCCGCCGTGACCCGCGGTGACCTCCCGCAACTGCTGACCCTGACCGGCGGCCCCGAGCTCGCAGCGCCGGCCCACCCGCGTCTCCGGCTGGGACCAGTGAAGATCGTGATTGACGACGGTGAGCCGGTCGAGTTCGACGAGCTGGTTGCGCTCGTGCGTCGTGCGCGGGCCGCCGGACGGGCGGTGGCCGTGCACTGCGTGACCCGCGCCGCCCTCGTCCTCACCCTCGCCGTCCTCCAAGCCGCCGACGACGAACCGGGGGCCGGTCACCCGGGTGACCGCATCGAGCACGGCGCCGTCATCCCACCCGATCTGCTGGATCAGCTCGTCGGGCGCGGGTTGACCGTCGTCACCCAGCCGCATTTCATCGCCGAACGTGGCGAACAGTACCTGCGCGAGGTCGACGGTGAGGACCTGCCGTGGCTGTACCGCTGCGCGGGGTTGCGCCGCGCCGGAGTCGCCGTCGCCGCGGGCACCGACGCTCCGTTCGGCGACCTGGACCCATGGTCGTCGATGCGGGCCGCGGTGGCCCGGCGCACGGCGGCCGGCAGCCCGATCGGCCCGGACGAAGCGGTTGACGCCGCCACCGCGCTCGCCCTGTACCTCGGCGACGCAGACCGACCCGGCGGGCCCTCGCGACGGATCGTCCCGGGCGCGCCAGCCGACCTCTGCCTGCTCGCAGCACCCGGCCGCATCGCGCTGCGGACGCTGTCCGCCGACCTGGTCACCCTCACGATCGCCGCCGGGCACGTAGTCGCCGACAACCGCTGACCGACCTGACCGACCGAGGCAGGCGACGCTGCCCGCAGGCTCAGGCAGAAAGGTAGACGACCTCAGTGATCACGAGGGTGGGGACCACCAACGGACCTGGATGGGTCTCGAGCAACTCCACGCACGCCTCGTGGTGCTGGTCGTCCGCATCGACGTAGGCGTAGAGCGGACCCGCGTCGACGACAAGCGCTACGACGCCGCCTCACTGCGCAGGATTTCTTCGACTCGTTCGGAGACGTCGTGACGGCCGCTCCTGCCCGCGGCCCGCGCGGCGAGAACCCGCCGACCGGGCGACGTCCCGCCAACACGTTCGAGTAGTTCCGCCAGGCCGGCCGGAACGATCGCGGCAAGCCGGCGGCCCCGGTCGGTCAGGAACACGACCTGTCCTGACACGGCAGCTTCGCGGGCGACCTCGGTGAGTCGTTCGCCCTCGGGAAGCGGCATCTCCGTCATAGCAACATCATAGCTGGCCGGGAGCTGACCGCGCGGAGTCACAGCCGCCGGTACGCGTCTCCCACTCGGCACGGTTGATGGCGTAGATCACGCTCGGCCTGCCGTGTAGCGACCATTCGCTGTCCAGGGCCAGCCCGACCTTCTCCATGACCCGACGGCTCTGGATGTTGTCGGGGTGGCAGATCGAGATGACCCAGTCAACACCGACGCGGGTGAACGCGAACTCCACCGCCGCCATCCCGGCCTCGGGCGCCAGACCCTGCCCCCACCGGTCCCGCCATACCGTCCAGGCCACCTCCACGCACGCCTCGTGGTACTGGTCGTCCGCATCGACGTATCTCTCTCAAGCTAGACGTCGCCCACCACCACGATCATGCAGCCGACGGCCGGTTCGCCAGGTCCGAAAGGGCGTCCTCCCGTCGTTTGATCGTCGCGCCTCACCAGTGTGAGCAACGGGCGCGTTCGGTTGGGATTTTCCCAACAGTACAGGTATCATGCTCCCATGCAGAGCATCGGCGACCGGATGCTGGAGCACATCGCGCGGGTCCGTCCCACCACCCGACACCGGGACATCGCAGAAAACATCGGGATGACTCCCGATGCGTTCTCACGTGCTCTGAACAGCAAGCGTGCCTTCTCCTCAATCGAGTTGGCGCGCCTGGCCGACCTGCTGAATGCGGACATCCATTGGCTGATCACCGGAAAGTCTGACCCACATCGGCTCGTCGTCGCCGCGCGTCACAGGTTCGACCACGCGACGGGCCATCGGGACATACCCGGACGCAATGCCGACGAGCAGGTGCTGCGCGACATCGCCCTCGCGTACCGGCAGACCTACCCCGAACCGCAGCAGGCACCGGCCCTTCCGGCGAGCCCCGATGACGTCAGATCGGCGCTGGGTGAGAATTTCGTGCGGCCCTTCGCAGAACAGTTGGAGAACCGGCTCCGCGTCGATGTCGTGCGGGTCGCCGACCTGTCCACCGCGTACTCGTTCACCACAGGTGGGCACCGCGTGATCGCGCTCCCGGCGACCGGGAACTGGTTCCGGGAGAACTGGTCGATGGCGCATGAGCTGGGCCACCTCGTCGGGGGCCACCACGACCAGGAGCTCTCCGACGCAGAGCGGGACCGGCACGAAGCCGCGGCGAACGCGTTCGCCGCGGACCTTCTGCTCCCCCGCGAGTCGCTCGCCGCGATCGACTGGGAGCACCTGGACGCCGTCGGGCTGGCTGGGCTCGTGTGGCAGTGGGGAGTGTCCACCGACGCCCTCGCCCGCCGCCTGAACGCTCTGAACGGCCACCTGCCCACAGTCGTGCGGACCTGGGCCGGACAGACGACCCAGCGACTGTTGCGCCATTACTGGGCGTCCGACTCGAGCGAGGACGAGATCACCCTACGCATGGACGCGGCCGCCCAGCGTCGATTCCCCCTCTCCCTCCAGGAGGCGCACCTCACAGGGATCTCATCCGGGGTCCTCGGCAAGGGAACGCTCGCCTGGATGCTCGGCATCGATCCCGATGCGCTGGAAGTCGACATCCCCACAGTGCCCGACGTGGACGTCGATGATCTCGCCATGGCGCTTGGTCTCTGAACCGTGGCCGTGCTCCTGTTCCCGGACAACACTGTCCTGATCAACTTCGCGATCATCAACCGTATGGATCTGCTGGAGCGGTTGGCGAACGGCAACGGCCACTGGTGCGCCACCGTGGCATCGGAATGCGACTCGTCGGCGCAGAGACCCGGCCTCAGCGCGTTAGCCAACGCCAAGGACAGGCGGCCTCAAGCAGTCAGTGCGCCACACATGTTCAACGATCTGCTGGAAAGGCATGTGTCGCCTTGACCGCTTGATTCCGCCCAGCTTCACCCGCTGGTCGATGTTCGCCTTGCCACCCTGGCGGTGCCGTGGGCAAGCTCCGCCCGCACCTGCGCGACGCGTTGATGGGAGACACCCAGCAGTTCGGCCACATCACGTACTGACAGTGAGCTGGGAAGACCTGCGACCGCCCGCCGGATTGCATCGGCGGATTCCCGCTCGGCCTGCTCGGCGACGGCACGCGCCTCACGTGCCGTCGCTACCGCGGTGGAGCTGTCTCCGATCTCGTATCGAAAATCGAGATCGAAATCATCGAACGCCTCGTCGGGCCGGTCCGTCATGAGCACGATCACTTCCTGCACGCTGCGCCGCAGCGCGGACAAGCTCCGGGCGAAGGTGTGGGCGCCGGGGACGTCTGGAACATCGGCGAGCCACGCGTCCCGTTCCCGCGTGACGTTGACCCGGTAGCTGGTCCGTGTCGTAGTTGTCATGTCCGTAGCCACCTCTTTCCGAAAGCCGGTGCCATGTCCGCCTCGATGCGCGCCAGCGTCCCAGTCGGGATATCGCCGGGGTGTTGCGGCACGGCGGTTTCCGCCCGGGCCGCGTGGCCGTCCGTGCCCAGATAGGTCGCGCGGTAACGCCGGTGAGAGCCGACCTGCCGGACGAAGACTCCGCCAGCCCGCTCGATCGCCCGGTTGACCTCTCGAGCTCGCACCGCGTCAGTCTATCTCCTAGACGGCACCCGTCTAGGAGATAGACGGCCTTGCGCCAGCGGGCGAGTGCCGGCCCGCTCGGGAGGCGCGTTGCGCCGTACGTCGCGGCTGACGCAACCGAGCCCCGCCCAACGAGATGAGCTTGGAATTTAGAGCGCCCGGCAATAGGGGCGTGGATCAAGGAGCGGGGCTGGGGCACGTAGCTCGCGAGGCGGAGGAGGGAGCCACCCTGGTGTTGGGTGGCGACCGACGACAACACAGCGAGGTGCGTGCCCGAACCCCGCGACGCCGCGTCCCCTATTGCCGGTCGCTCTTAAGGTTACTTTCGGTGGCTGCTGTCCGTTTTGGTGGTCTTGCGGTGCGGCGGACAGGGAGCCTTCAGCCGGTTCTTCGACCCCTTGGGCCGCCCCGGACCGGGCCGGCTGAATGTCGCCGGCTGGGCGGGTGTACCCAGTCGGGCGCGGAGTCGGCGGAATCCCAGCCGGGTCCGGTACGGGCTCAAGACGGTGCCCGGCTCGAACGGGCATCCCGTCAGCCTCGGCGACTTTCGCGGAACGGAGGTTCTGTTGCTCTTCTGGAATCCGGGTTGCGGCTTCTGCCGGGAAATCCTGGACGAGCTGAAGGACTGGGACGCGGCGTTACCCCACGACGGGCCGACGTTGCTCGTCATCTCAACCGGGGACGACGACGAGAACCGAGCGTTGAGGCTACGTTCCCCCGTCCTGCGCGACGAGGGCTTCACCCTGGGACCCACGTTCGGAGTGCACGGCACACCCATGGCGGTACAGGTCGCCGCGGACGGCACCATCACCTCCGACGTCACCTCGGGAGCACCGGACATCCGCACGCTCCTGCGCTCGCACCTGCGTTCGAACCAGGCTCCGGCCAAGCCGATCTCGCCTGCGCATCGAAAGGCCGCCACCACCTCGTCGATAAACGGCCACTCCACGCGTCACCATGGACGATGGCGAGTGGCAGATTCGGTCTGCCAACGCCGAGTACGACGCCATACCCTGACAGCGATTCCCGCAGACAAGGAAACAGCCGTAACCAATATTGGTTCGACCCCCGCATCAATGGCGATGAACACAAGGACGCCACCCGCGACGGATAAGATGACCAGGAGTGGCTTCCACCATCGCGGCTCTCTGCATGAATTCATTTCTCGAGTCAAGATATTTTCAGCTTTCATCACCGATGGTGACATACACGTTGCCGACATCGACCACGAGGAAGACATTCCATACGGGCCGGCCTGACCGAGGTCAGCCGCGGGTACGGGCATCCCACTCGGCCCGGCTGATGGCGTATACCACGCTCGGCCGGCCGTGGAGGGACCACTCGCCGTCCAGGGTCAGGCCGACCTTCTCCATCACGCGACGACTCTGGATGTTGTCCGGGTGGCAGATCGAGATGACCCGCTCGACACCGACGTGGGTGAACGCGAACTCCACCGCCGCCATCCCGGCTTCGGGCGCCAGGCCCTGCCCCCATCGGTCCTGCCGTACCGTCCAGGCCACCTCCACACCCGGCCAGCCCAACTCTTCGTACAGTCCGGCACGGCCGATGAACTCCCCGGTCGCCCGCTCCCGGACGATCCACATACCGAAGCCGCGCAACGCCCAGTGCCCGAGCTGGAACGCGGCGTGTCGCCACACCGCCTCTTCGTCCATGGGTCCGCCGCCGGTGTGACGGGACATGTCCGGATGCTGGGTCATCGCCGAGTACGGGCCGATGTCCTCGGCCCGCCAGTCCCGCAGGATCAACCGTTCGGTGACCACGGTGGGGATCGGTCGGACGGGGGACGGCGGTCCAAAGATCAGGGTCACGGGGCGCTCCCGGTGGTTAAGGCGAGACGGGGACGGGGACGGGGACGGGCGGACAGAGCGTCGTGGAAGTCGCGGACCGGCGGCAACTCCCGGTAGGGACGGAGCCGTGCCGCGGTCCGGCGCAGGAGCCCGCGGCCACAGTGAGACGTTGATGGGCGCGCAGCCGGGTGGCCTCCCGAAGCCTGCCCTCCGCCTGCCGCCAGGTGCCGAACACCCTCGGGGCGAGGGTGTCATGGGCGGTTGTGGTGAACATCGCCGCGTGCTGGTCGACCTGGTCCTCAACCTCGGCGACGGTCAACGGGTCCGGTCCGGTGGCCGCCCACCGCCGGGAGGTGCTTGCCGCTTTCGGCCTTGCTGACCGCGGACCGGTCGAACCGTACCCGTCGTGCCAGCTCGGTCCGGTTGACGATGCCGGCCGCCTCGCGGAGCTGACGTATCCGACCCGCGAGGTGCGCGAGTGCCTGCTCATCGTCCACCGTGCGCCTCTCCGTGGTCTGTGCGTGCGGCGTGCGTGACCCGTGACGCCATGCCTACGCGGGTGGCCCCTGGTCGCGCACCGTCATGGAATGTGTCGCGTCGGCACGATAACCGGCCGGCCGCCCGCACAGGACACGAATGGGGGATGTCGTGGTACCGCAGGAGCCCTTCACTCGCCAGCCGCCAGCGGCGGCGCGAATGAGCCGGCACGTCTTACCGCCAATTCCGGCTCATCCGGATGTTCCGGCGGACGCCGTCCTGTTCGCGATCATCGTCTACGGACCCAACCGGCAACCGGTCGAAGTGCTCCTGCCGTTCCCAACCGTGTCCGCCGCGGATCATCACGCCCGCAGCCGCAACATCGACAGCCGGATTGTGCCGATCGCGTTCCCGTTCCACCCCCGGCAGGGGGTCTGAGCCCAGCTCCTCTCCGGCCGTACCGTTCGCCCCCGGCCGGAGAGGAGGGGCCGTCCTGATCGCGCGCCGGTCCGCCTTGCCCCACCCCTATCCCTCGTCAGCAGGGGTGTGCGGCGCGGGCCGGCGCGTGCACCAACCCCCACCCACAGAAAAAGATCACCATGTCCGAAAGTCACACCCGTACCCGTAAGCCTGATCTCGCCGGTTTCAACCCGGACACCGTCGACTGGCAGATCTCAACGTTCTCCAACGGCGCCGGAGGGATGTGCATGGAAGCCGGAGCGCACGACGGCGGAGTGGTCGTCCGCGACTCGACCCGCCCGAACGGACCCGTCCTCGCCTTCTCGAAGGCGGAGTGGGCCGCGTTCGTCGACGGTGTTGAGAACGGCGAATTCCGTTTCTGACCTGCCCCTGAACGTCCGCGGGCCCGACTCCCACGGGGGAAGAGCCGGGCCCCGGATGTGATGATGCCCCCGACCCGATCATCTCGGGCGGGGGCATCATCACTACATCAGACCGGACGCTTACCAACGGACCGGGTAGACCGTGAGCACGGCCCAATCCCGCTCACGGTCTACCCGGTAATCGTCGCCAGCAGCACTGAAGGCCAGAGCCTCCAGACAACCCGGAGTGGTTCAATTTTTAAAGAACCCGGGGCCGTTCAGACACCGGCAGGCGGGTTCCGCACCAAGGACAGAAGGCGATCGCAATGTTCGACGTACCGCCATCATGAATGATCAGCCCGTACTCCTGAAATCTGACACTGAAATCCACAAGAGCATCTGGACAATCAAACGGGTCAGAGTGCTGGTCGCAGCGCCAGTTAATCTGCCGCGTCATCATGTCGCAGCAGTGCCTGGTCGTGGCCGCAGTCCCTTGTGGGCCGCTTGCGAAATAAGAGCCGCTAGCAGCTTCTTGCCACTTTGCCGCGTAGCGTTCGCTGAGACGATATAACGCAGCAGCGGTGGAATCATCCGCCATCCGCGCTTCCAACAAGTCACGGAGACCGATGCCTGCACGTCGCGCTTCAATCACATATTCGAGCACGTCGTGCTCTTCGGCCCACATTGCATATTCAGGCCAGAGAAGCCCAAGGTACTCGTGAAACTCCATTGTTCCCGGCGACTTATCCCACGCCTCGCTATACGCATCGATATCATCCAGAGTGACTTTTCCACTAAGAACGTCGTCAACAAATGTCATTCTCTATCATTCCATCCTTCTTCCATTCACTCGAGGCTTATATATATCACCGTGTAAGGATCCGCACTACCAAGATGCTTACCTCGCGAAACAAAGACCTCGATATCGCCGTGCGTATAGTCCCACTTATAATACTTGCACACTTTTCCACTCTTGCCGTTCGTCCTGAACTTCCCCTTGTAGGACTTCAACTTTTTCCAGATGGAAGAACCGGCCGGGGTTGCCTTCCCAATTCTACCCACGCCCGAGTGGTAGACGGCGCGGCCGGCTGTAGCTTCCGGGGCGACGGGTACGCCCAGCAGGCCGCCGACTACCGCTGCAACGCCGACGCCCATCCAGCTCCAGTTGCTGGTTCCCGCGTTCTCCGCCGCGTAGGCTGCGGCGCCGGCCGCTATACCCACCGCGACACCACATACAACCGACACCCCGCACGCAACAGTACCGATCACACCGGCCGCGATAACTGTAAACGTGAGCACCGACCGCCAGTGGAAGCCCCACCGGCCGTCGATGTCGGTACAGTTGATCGGATCACCGGAGCAGTAGTCGTAGGCGTTGGCGTTACCGCCGGGGAGCGGGTCGACCTGCAGGAACCGGCCAGTCAGCGGGTTGTACAGCCGGACACCCATCAGGACCAGACCGCCGAGGGTGTCGGCGGAACGCTCCTTACCGCCAAGCCAGCCGTACCGGGGGAACGCGGTGGAGGCGAAGACGGACAGGCCGAACTCGGTGCTGTCCGCGAAACTGGCGATCGAGCTCACGGTGGTCGAGTCATCCGCGGTGGCGACGACGTCGCCGTGCAGGTTGGTCAGCTGGACGGTCACCGTGCAGGTGTTGGCCTGGATGGCGGCCAGATCCCCGCCGATCCCCGGAATGTTCCGGGTCCAGGTGCCGTCGGAAACCCCGATCCACGCTGGGCTGTCCCCACCGTCGGCGTAATGGTTCGTCGACGTGGTCGAGGCTTGCGTCCACGACCGGAGGCGGCGCGCCGGGTCGAGGGCGTAGCTGCGGCTGGTCGAGCCCTGGGTCTGGGAGGCAACCATGTCGTTGACGTAGTAGCCGACACTCGCCGCCGCCCCACCGGCGACGGTCAGCGTCGTGGTGCGGCCGAACAGGTCATAGCCGTAGCCGGTGTTGGTGAGCCGATCGGCCTGATCGTAGGTGGAGTTCAACGTGAAATCGGGCGTGGTGGTCGACGAGCAGTTCCCACTCGTCGGGTTACCCCCGGCATCGGGGTGGTTGACCAGACTGGTCCGGTTGGACTCGGTGTCGTAGCTGTACTGCCGGGTGGAGCAGATCACCGGGCCGCCGTAGGCACGGGTATCGGCCGCCTGGGTCAGCCGGCCGGCCGGATCATAGGTGTAACCGGTGCTGTTCGCCGGGCCGGCATCGGCCCGCACCTGATCGAACACCGACCGGGTCTGGTTGAACGTCAACCAGGTCGTCCCCGACTTCGCATACGACAACGACCGGGGGTTGCCATTGTTGTCGAACCGGGTACTGGCCACCACCCCGTTCGGATAGGTCTGACTGACCAATTTCCCGTCCGCGTCATACGACGCCGCGAACGTCGACGGGGCGCTGCCAGCGCCGACGTTGAGCGCGGTCACCAGCCCCCGATGCTCGCTGGCCGAGTCGTAGGTGTAGGTTACCGTGCCTTTCCCGTCAGCGCGGGAAGTGACCTTTCCATCGAGGTCGTAGCCGATCGTGGCGGTGTTGCCGTCGGCGTCGGTCTGCGAGGTGACCCGGTCCCGGATGCGCTATCCGGGACCACCGCGCCGGGCCAGTGGTGCCCGGGCTGAGCTGATTCCGGAGTCCTTCCGTAGCACATCATCCCGAGCCTCCGCGGTCCACTGAGCCCGTCCCTGTTGCGCTGTCGCTCTTACCACCACGGCCTGAGCGTCGATGCGGCTGCGCATCTTTGTTGTCTGGAGCAGTTCCACCTGATTTGCGTTGCCGCCGCCCTATCCCGACGAATGCGCCAATAAATATTGATATGGTCACCGCTACGTTGAGTGCGAAGCGATGCCATTCCCAATTGCCGTCCGACACTCCATTGATCAACAGCAGGCCACCCGCGGCGGTGAGCCCCGCTGTGAGCCCTGCGATAAATCCGCGGAGGATAAAGTGAATCATAATCGCATCTTGCGTCCACCAACCCCATCTGCCTGGCCTACTGTTTCTTGCAGCTCTCACCTAGAATACTCTCCTGGTGGACCACTTGTATAATGTGAGATCGGTGAGTTTCCAGCCAGCTCCCATCACGGATGGACGACAACCTCAGCATCCTATGGGGCTGTAATGAATTAAGTCCAACGACTAATGCGAAACCCTTGGCATGATCCAAATTGTATCCGTGTAGCGCGGTTGGGCAACCGCAGCGAATCATCACTCATATTGTTGACGTTGAGCGGATACTGTCCGCTACATGGCCGAGTACGTAGTATCCAGCGAAGCGCTGACCGTGATGTTCCAGCCATGTGACGCACTGACTCCTTGAGGCCGCCCTGTAAACGTGAGCATCGACCGCCAGTGGAAGCCCCACCGGCAGTCGAGGTCAGTGCAGTTGATCGGATCGCCAGTGCAGTAACCATAGGCGTTGGCGTTGCCCCCAACCACGGGGTCGACCTGCAGGAACCGGCCGGTCAGCGGGTTATACAACCGGACACCCATGAGGATGAGCCCGCCGAGGGTGTCGGCGGAACGTTCCTTGCCGCCCAGCCAGCCATACCGGGGAAACGCGGTGGAGGCGAAGACCGGCAGGCCGAACTCGGTGCTGTCCGCGAAACTGGCAATCGAACTCACGGTGGTCGAATCGTCAGCGGTCGCGACGACGTCCCCGTGCAGGTTGACCAGCTGAATCGTCACCGTGCCGGTGTTGGACTGGATCGCGGCCAGATCCCCACCGATCCCGGTGATGTTCCGCGTCCAGCTGCCGTCGGACACCCCGATCCACGCCGGGCTGTCCCCGACTGGACTGTCTCCGGCCGCGGCCGCGTAGTGGTTGGTCCAGGTCGTCGACCCCTGCGTCCACGAGCGGATGCGGCGGGCCGGGTCCAGGGCGTAGCTGCGGCTGGTCGAGCCCTGGGCCTGGGAGGCGACCATGTCATTGACGTAGTAACCGACACTCGCCGACGCCCCACCGGCCACCGTCAGCCCGGTGGTCCGCCCGAACAGGTCATAGCCGTAACCGGTGTTAGTCAGCAGGTCGGCCTGATCGTAGGTGGAGTTCAACGTGAAGTCGGGAGTGGTGGTCGACGAGCAGTTCCCGCTCGTCGGGTTACCGCCCGCGTCGGGATGGTTGACCAGACTCGTGCGGTTGGACTCGGCGTCGTAGCCCTACGACCAGGTTGAACACAATGCCGTACTGCCACAGCTGGCGAGTGGCCCGGATGCAATTCGCTCCGAACCACCCACCAAAGCCGGCGCGGTGCAATCGTATCGGAGCGTCGAAACGACTGCTTGAACCCGTCCGAGTTAAAGACCGATATTCATTTTTCTCTCGTGCAGGTTTATAATTCGCCGAGCAGCCCTTTTTTCAGGAATACTATATTTCCCCCAACCGCCCAGAGAGCCACCGAGAACAGTACCATTTGCCCCTGTGAAAAGATCGACGATTCCTGAAAAAATTATATAGGCAAGGTGTGCATCGCGTTCTGATTTACGCTCCTTTCGAGACACTTCACGAAGGACAGCATTCGCCCACCCAATAGATACTTTGGCAACCACCGGCTCAGGATGAAAGCATCCTTCTCGTGCATATCTTCTTACTTCACGACGCGTTCTGCGAGGCAGGCCATTCCATGACTGAATAGCAATTCGGTCGACCTTGTAGATGGAATTCTGATCCATGCTCATCAGTTCGACCTCCCGGCCCTAGAAGCCACTTTGATAGGCAGCTAACCATTCTATATCATTTGGGGGAGATGAGGCCACCCCGCCCGTCCCCCATGCCGACGACCATGAGGGCCGGGCGCAGCACTACCGACTCAGCCAACCGTGCCGAAGATGATAGACACCAGCCCGGACCCAGTAGCTATGCCAGGACAACCGCCTGGTCCAATGAGCGCGTCGAAGGGTCGCGCTTCCAACCCAGCGACTGGTAAATTCTCCGCCAGCCCGGTTCAGGCTGGCTTGGACTCCACCGCGTACCGCAGAAGTTACATAGCCCTTGGTAGTCGTATTTCTCGTAGTAACGCCGTAGTTCAACGCGCCCATTCCTGCTCCCGCGAGAGCGGTTGCCTCGATTGCGCATGCTGGGCCACACAACGCAGTACCTACAAGCCCAGCAACGGTGCCGACTGCAATGCCCGTAGCCTCCCGAACCCACCAGTTCGTTGCATAGAAATTAACGACCGAATGCCCTATCGCTGCCAGGAAATGCGGCCAGTTCCCGTCGATGTCGACCTGGTTGAGGGGGTCCTGGTTGGCATAGT
>NZ_CAUVXI010000094.1:0-19661 GCF_963555845.1 Protofrankia sp. Cas8
CCCGCCGACCGCGCGTCGGCGAGCGGTGCGTCGGGGATCGGCAGGCCGGCCGCCGCCAGCAGCCAGCCGCCGAGCATGCCGGTCTCCGCCAGCGGCACCGCCGCGGCGAACCGCCCCGCGACGCGGAGCAGCACCGCGGCATCCCCGACACCGCCCCCGGACCCACCGCGTTCCTCGGGCACCGACACCCACGGCAGGCCCGCCTCGGCCAGCGCACGCCAGAGGTCGGGGAGCCAGCCGGCTCCGGCCCGATCCTCGGTCCGACAGAGGTCGGCGAAGATCTGGGTGGCTGACTCCTCGAGTAGCTCCCGATGGTCGTCCATCACAAGCCCTTCGCCACGATCGAATGCATGATCTCGGTCGTGCCGCCGCGGACGGTGAAGCCCGGCGCGACGAACATCGCCTCGGTCAGCAGCCGCTCGAACGCCGAGCCGTCGTCCGGTGAGAGGACTGCGCCGGACAGGTAGCGCAACGTCTCTACGACGTCCTGCTCGAACCGGGTACCCAGATCCTTCACGGCGGCCGCCTCCACTGCCGGATCCCGTCCGGCGTCGATGGCCTGGGCGATCGACAGCGAGAGGTTGCGGATCCCCCAGCACCGCGCCACCAGCGCTCCCACGGCGGCGGCGTCCTGCGGGTCGAGGTGGTCGGGGTCGAGTTCGCCGACGAACGCGCGGAGCACACGGAAAGTGGACAGCCAGCGGTCGGGCCCCGAGCGCTCGAATCCGAGCTCCGAGGTGACCTGTTTCCAGCCGTCACCGACCGCGCCCAGGACAAGGTCGTCGGGAACTCCGACGCCGACGAGAACGACCTCACTGAAGTCACGGCGACCGTTCAGCAACTCGATCGGGCGGACCTGCACCCCCGGCGCGCGTAGGTCGACCAGCAGCTGGCTGAGGCCGGAGTGCCGGTCACCACCGGCCGCCGGGCTGGTCCGGCAGAGCACCGCGAACCAGTGGTTCAGGTGCGCGGTCGACGTCCAGATCTTGGTGCCGTTGACCAGCCAGCCCCCGTCCACCCGGGTGGCGGTGGTACGGACGCTGGCGAGATCGGAACCGGAGTCGGGCTCGCTCATGCCGATCGAGAAGAAACACCGCCCGGCGCAGATCTCCGGCAGGAAACGCCGCCGCTGCTCCTCGGTGCCGAACCGGAGGATCTGTTGCGCGGTCTGCCGGTCCGCCACCCAGTGGGCCATCACCGGCGCGCCCACGGCGAGAAGTTCCTCCACCACGATGAAGCGGTCCACCGCCCCCCGGCCCTGGCCGCCGTACTCGGGAGGTACTCCCATGCCGAGCCACCCCCGGGCGCCCAACGCCGCGCTGAACTCCGGCGAATGCTCGCTGTCCAGACCGAGTCCCGCGCGTATGCCCAGGCGGGCCATCTCCTCGGCGACGAACGCGCGTATCTCGGACCGTAACGCGACTTCCTGCGCGGTCACTGTCACCGGGTCGAATCGCACCGACACCAGCCCCCTCTGCCGACCGAGCGGCCTACCGACCCTCGTCCCTGCCGCCGCCCCCCGGTGTCGGCGCCGCGCCGCCCGATCACAGCGGCGGCAGGCGCGGGACGGTGCCGCTGGCCAGAAGACGCTCGCCGAGCTCCCAGGTGAGGTCGTCGGCGCTCCCGAACAGCGTGTCCAGGACGTACCCGCGGCGCACGTAGCGGTGCAGCTCGTGCTCGACGGTGAAGGCGATCGCTCCATGTACCTGCTGGCAGTGGGTGGCGGCGGTGAGAAAGGCGCGGCCAGCGAGAGCCTTCGCCGCGACGGCCGCGAGCTCACCGCCGTCCTCCCAGGCGAACGCGACCGCGTCCTCGGCGGCGCAGCGCGCGACGTGGACGTCGGCCAGCCGATGCTTCACCGCCTGGAACGATCCGATCGGGCGGCCGTACTGTTCGCGCTGGATAACGTAGGTCACCGTCGCCTCCAGCATGGCCGCCGCGATCCCGACGAGCTGGCCGGCCAGGAAGCGGCGGGCCATGGCCGTAGCCGCGGCCACCCTGGGTCCGCCAGCGACGACGCTGCACCCGCCGGCGGCGACCGTGCCCCGGACCGCGAGCAGGCCGAGGTCGGGGTCGAGCCCACCCACCGGCACGACGCTCACGCTCGCGCTGGTCGGGTCTACCGCCACAACGCTGCCGTCCGTCGCGACCAGCAGGCGCTTCGCCCGTCCAGCGCCGGCCAGGACGAACCCGTCCACCACCAGCCCCCCGTCGAACCGGACGCCCGCGACGGCCGCCGCGGGGCCACGGGCCGGCAGCGGCGGCAGGACCACCGCGGTCACATCGTCGGCGGGCAGGCCGAGTGCGTGCAGCACCGCAAGATCGAGAGCTGGCCCGGGCACGAGGCCGCGGCCGCTCTCCTCCGCGAGCACCGCGAGCACCGCCGCCGCGCTGGTGCGGGAACCGGCACCAGCGCCGGCACCAGGATCAATGTCAGGATCGGCATCGTGTTCAAGACCGGGATCGACGAGGTCCGCCCAGCCCGATTCCAGCAGCGCGGTGGGAAGCGCCGCCGCCTCCGTCCCCCGGAGCACCCGGCACAGGGAGGAACGCACCAGGTCGAGTTCGTCGGCGTCCATCATCGCCCCCGAGGGAGACCGAGCAGCCGCTCGGCGATGAGATCCCGCTGCACCTCGGCGCTCCCCCCGTAGATCGTGGTGATGCGGCTGTAGGACCACCGGCGTCTCGACAACGCCGCGTCGTCGCCGTCATCGGTCACGAACGGCGGCCACAGCAGGCTGCGCACCGCGTCGGCCACGGTCTGCTCGGCGATCCCCAGCATCACTTTGTCGACGGAGATCTCCGGGCCGAGTTCCTGGCCGTCGCTGAGCGCGGTGAGCGTCCCCCGGCACTTCGCCCGCAGCGCGTAGTAGCGCAGGAAGGCGTCGCCGATGATCCCCGGGGCGGCCGGCGGCGGGGCTGGAGCCTCGGGACCGCGGGGCGTCAGGAGTTCCTCGAGCCGGGCCCGCAGATCCGCCTGCCGCTGCCAGGCGTACGCGCCCCGCTCGAACTGCATTAGGTACATGACCACCCGCCAGCCGCCGCCGACCTCGCCGACGACCTGGTCCCGGCCGACCACCGCGCCGTCCAGCCAGATCTCGGCGACTTCGGCCCGGCCGTCGACGCACGCGATGGGTCGGGTCGTCACCCCCGGGGTGGCGAGGTCGAGCCAGAACATCGTCAGGCCCCGGTAGCCGCTGTCCGCAGGACCCGTCCGGGCCAGCAGCGCGCACCCGGTCGCGACGTGACCGTCCGAGCTCCACGTCTTCTGGCCGGTGATCCGGAACTGGTCGTCGTCCGCCACCGCCCGGGTCCGCAGCGACGCGAGGTCGCTGCCCGCGTCGGGTTCGGAGAACCCCTGGCACCAGACCTCGTCCCCGGCGATGGCGGCGGCCAGGTGCTCGGTGGCGAGCCGGGGCGCGAACCGGACGAGCATCGACCCGACGATGTCGGTGTTGCCGAGCACCTCGGGCACGACATATCCGGCGGCCGCCAGCTCGTCGATCACGACCGCCCGCGCCAGCCGCGATCCCCCGAGCCCGCCGTGCGCCACCGGCCAGCCCAGACGCGTCCAGCCCGCGTCGAACAGCAGTCGCTGGAGCGGCCGCTGTTCGGCGAGCTGCTCCTCCAGGGACACCGGCCGTTCCCGGCGGAAGGGCTCCAGGTCTGCGCGGCGCTCATGAAGCCACCGGTGGAACCCGTCCCGTACGCCCGCCAGGGCCGCCTCGGGGTCAGCGGCGATCACATCAGGCACCGTCACAACTCTCCTAACTGGCGGCGAGAGAGCAGACGGCTCCCACCCGGCCGTCGCCGTACCGACAAAGCCAGCGCCGACCGAGCCGAGGTCAACCGCTCCGGCCACGTTCACGTAAAGCTCAGACATCTATACACATGGTTTTGGAAGCACGCAACCAATGAGACCCGCGAATCCCGAGCCCCCCGGCCTAGCGTCGTCGTCACGCGGGTGCCCGCGTGACGACGACGAGCGCCACGATGCCTCCGGGACTCCGCGATGTGCCAGCCAGGTGGTTCGCCTGGCAGACCGGCGCGTGCGCCGGCGACCCTGGCGGGTGCGGCGGCGGACCGCCATGCCCGTTCGGACCCCGCAGAGCCGCGTCCAGCCGAACCGGTGGGACTTCGGCCCCGGCGGGACCCGACTGGATCGGCAGGGCACCGCAGCAAAACTATCGTTATAGTCATCCGCGGATGGTCTTCAAAAGGCGCTGGGGTAGATCGCGGCACCGACCTGGCCGCATCCTGATCGCCCTGCCGGGCCACCTGTCCGGCAGGGGGCAGCGCCGAAGCCCGAACGGAGTACGCCACAGCCGTGACAGTGAAATCGCCGAAGTCGCCGGTTACGACACCCGGCCGGCCGGCTGCCTGCTGGCCCGCCAGGGACGGCACACCCTGGATCGACGAACCCGTCGGCGAACTGCTCGGCCGGCGAGCGCGAGCCTCTGCGAACCGCCCGGCCCTGTACTGGCTGGAGCACCGTGACCTGCGGGTTGTCACCTATGGCGAGCTGTACGTCGATGCGGCCCGCTGTGCCCGGGGGCTGGCGGCCGTGCTGCCTCCGGGCGGGTTCGTGGCGGTGTGCGCTCCCAACTCGGTCGAGTGGGTGGTGCTGGAGTACGCTGCCGCACTCGCCGGGGTCGTCCTCGTGCCGATCAACCCAAGCATGGCTGACCCGGAGATCGAGCACATCCTGCGGTTGACCGGGGCCGGCCTCGTACTCACGGTGGAGGCGTTCCGCGGCCAGCCGGTTGCGGCCCGCATCCGGATCCTGGCGGAGGCGCTCACCGTACCAGTCGCCGTGGACGATCTCTCGCTGTGGTTTCAGCGCACGATCATGAGCCCGGCGAACCAGGGGCCACCGGTGCCGCCACCGAGTGTGGCGCCGACCTCCCTGCCACCTGGGCCACCTGGGCCACCCGTGCCGCTGGCGCCGTTGCCACCTGGGCCGCCGCTCCCGACGGTTCGACCCGAGGACCCGTTCCTCGTGCAGTACACCTCTGGCACGACCGGCCGGCCGAAGGGAGCCCTGCACAGTCACGCCAGCGCGGTCAACGCAGCCGCCACCTGGGTCGCTGACTGGGATCACAGCCCGGACGACGTTCTCGTCGCTCCTGTCCCCCTGCACCACGTCGGGGCGTCGATCACCGGTCTGCTCGGTTGCCTGGCGACCGGCTCGGCCCTGGGCCTGCTGCCGGACTACGACCCCGGCGCAATCGTCGAACTGCTGCGGCGCAGCCACGCGACGGTGCTCGCGGCCGTGCCCACCATGCTCTTCGACCTACAGCGCCTGCCCGGTTTCGACGTCAGCGCGCTCACAGATCTGCGGATCGTGGTCGGCGGCGGTGCCGCTGTGCCGGCGTCCACCGTTGCCCGGATCGAAGCAGACTTCGGCGCACGGTTCGTCGTGTCCTACGGCCAGAGCGAGTCCCCCGCCATCCTGCAAACCCCCGCGGCGGACAGCGTGGAGGTCAAGGCGACGACCCTCGGCCGGCCGCTGCCCGGGAGAGCGGTCCGGATCGCCCGGCGTGGCGGCGACGGCGACGAGGGCTCCGAGGGCAGCGACGCCGGAACCGCCGAGCTGGATGAGATCGGCGAAATCTGCGTACGGACCCGGACCAGGATGTCGGAGTACCTACATCAACCCGAGGCGACCGCCGAGGTGATCGACTCGGACGGCTGGCTGCACACCGGCGACCTCGGCGCGATGGACGAGCGCGGGTACGTCAGTTTCCACGGCCGAGCCCGGGACGTGATCATCCGCGGCGGCGAGAACCTCTACCCCGGCGAGATCGAGGCGGTCCTGGCCGAACACCCGGCGGTGGCGGCGGTGGCGATGGTCGGGGCACCGGACGAACGTTGGGGTGAGGTGCCAGTCGCCTTCGTCCAGCTCACGCAGGCCGCCGCGTCCAGCGCGTCCGGGGCGTCCGGGGCGTCCGGTGAGGGGGCGGCGGAGGGGCAGCTCCGCGAGTCACTCGAGGCGCACGGGCGGGCGCGGTTGGCGTCCTTCAAGGTGCCTCGCCGCTGGTTCTTCGTCGAGGCGATGCCCATGACGGCGTCCGGCAAGATCCGCAAGGTGGAGTTGCGGGAGCGTCTGACCGACCAATGACCACCACTGTCCTGCCCCAGCCTGCCCTGCCTGGCCTGGTTGGCCTGCCGCCCAGGTCGACGGGGTCGCGCGGGGCCACGCGGGAGCGACGCGCGCCGCGGCGTACCACCCCACGAGAGGGAGACCAGACATGGACAACCCGTTCGCACCGGACCTGCTGATCGAGGAGGACGGTCCGGTCCGCATCGTGACGATGAACCGGCCCGAGGCGCTCAACGCGTTCAGCCCGAGCCTGCACGCGGCCGTCGCGAAGGTGTGGCGGCACGTGGCCGACGACCCTGACGCGCGGGCGGTCGTGTTCACCGGAGCCGGGCGCGCCTTCAGCGCCGGCGGGGACATGGAGCTGTTTCGGGTCATCGCGAAGGACCGGGAGCAGCGGCGCCGGCTGCTCGACGAGGCGCGGACGGTCGTCCTCGAGCTGATCGAGTGCCCGCTGCCGGTGATCGGCGCGGTCAACGGGCCGGCGATCGGGCTGGGCTGCAGCCTCGCGGTCCTCTGCGACCTGATCGTGATGTCGGAGCAGGCCTACCTGTCGGACCCGCACGTCTCGGTCGGGCTGACCGCCGGCGACGGTGGGGCGCCCACCTGGCCGACGGTAATGAGCCTGCCGCGGGCTAAGGAGTACCTGTTCACCGGCGATCGCATCACCGCCGAGACCGCACTCCAGCTGGGCATCGCCAACCGCGTCACCCCGGCCGAGACGACCCTGGCCACCGCCCTCGAACTGGCCCACCGCCTCGCGCAGCAGCCGCCGCAGGCGCTGCAGAGCACGAAGCGCGCGGTCAACATGCACCTGCGCCGGGCCGTGGACGGCGTCCTGGAGTACGCGCTGGCGGCCGAATACCACTCCTTCGACACCGACGAGCACCACGAAGCCGTCTCGCGCTTCCTATCCCGATAGACCCATCCCCAGCCCCGCACCCGCACTCTCCGCAGCCCGTTTCGGGTCAGAGTGGGCGGTGGAAATGCAACCGGCGGCGCTCGTGAAGAGAGGTGACGGCGTGACGGTCCAT
Organism: Protofrankia sp. Cas8; assembly: GCF_963555845.1. Classification (NCBI taxonomy): domain Bacteria; kingdom Bacillati; phylum Actinomycetota; class Actinomycetes; order Frankiales; family Frankiaceae; genus Protofrankia; species Protofrankia sp. Cas8. The sequence continues at coordinate 7,135 of NZ_CAUVXI010000094.1, forward strand.
CTGCGGGCTCTGGCGACCCATCTGCCAGCGTGGGGAACCGTCCAGATCCGGCTGGGCGGCCCGGACGAGGACGCGGTGACCCTCGCGGTGGCCGCCGGCCGCGCTGCCCTGGCCGCGGCCGTCGCCACCGGGCAGGCCTGCGGGGTTGACCGGGCCGGCCCCACCGACAGCGCCGGCGCGGCTGACACGGCAGGTGAGGCCGGCTGGGCCGACCTGGTCGAACGAGTGGTTCTGGTCACTCGGGATGTGCCGTTGCTGGAGGGCGGGAGCACCGCCGTGCTGCTGGCGGGGCTGGATCTGCCGGACAGCGTGCCGGCGGTCCAGATCCTCGGCGGTGCGCCGGCCGCGCTCGACGCGGTGACCGGCGCCCAGCCGGGCACGCTCGTCATCGGGGTCGACGTCGCCGGCGCGGCCGGGGCTGGAGCCGGGGCGGCCCTGGTCGGCGACGCGGGCACGGCGTTGCGGCCGCTCGCCCGCTGTGACCGCAGCCTGCCCGTCCTCGTCCGGGACGATCACGGCCGGGTGTCGGACTACGCCGACGCCCGGTTGCTGCGTGACCGCGGGCTGCACGCGAACCTCGCCCGGCTTGCGTTGCCGGGCAGGCCGATCGCCGTCGCCGGACTGACCGGCAACGAGGCGAAAGCCGTGACGGCGGGTGGGGCGGGCAGTACTCCGGCGCCGACTACCGGGGCCAGCGCGGTGTTCTTTGCGCTGGCCGGCGTGATCGGCCAGGCCGAAGCCGGGCCGCTCCTCGCGGTGGAGCAGGCGACGCTCGTGGCCGCGGCCGTCGAACCCGCGCCGGCAACGGCGACGGCAGCCACCGCCGCGCCCCAGACCCAGACCCAGACTCAGACCGCGGCCCAGGCCCCGGCTCCGACCCGGACCGCGCTCGCGGTCCACGCGCCCGCGCCGCGCGCCCTGCCGGTCCGGCGGATGTCCTCCGAGGCCCAGATCGCGATCTCGTTGCCGGCCTACGAGCGGGCTTTCGACGCCAAGGTCCGGCTCCGCGCCGGCCGGTGCGGCACGTGCGGGACGTTGTCCCTGCCACCCCGGTCACGGTGCCTGGAATGCGGCATGGAGGGTTCCCCTGAGCTGGTGGCGCTGCCACGGGAGGCAACCGTCTACTCGGCGGTGACGATCAACGTTCCGGTCCCCGGGCTGGCCACCCCCTACAGCCTGGCTCTGGTCGAGCTGGGCGATAGCGGCGTCCGGTTGCTGACCCACGTCACCGACGCCGAACCTGGAGCGGTCGCGATCGGTGACCGCGGCCGCGTGCTGCTCCGTCGCGTCGCGATCCGAAGCGGAGTGCCGGACTACGGGTACGCGTTCGCCCCGTCCAAGCCCACACCCGAACCCGAACCCGAACCAGAGCCGGCGGCCGCGGAGACATCTGTGCCCTTGCCGGTGCCCGCAACACTCACGTTCACATCGAGCGCCGGTCCGGTCTCCAGGGGGGTCCAGGGATGAGAAAGGTAGCGATCGTCGGGGCAGGGATGACTCCGTTCGGGGAGCACTTCGACCTGGGTATCAAAGATCTCCTCCCGCTCGCGGTGACGGAGGCGCTGGCGAGCGTCGACCGTGGGCTCGACCGGACGGCGATCGACGCCGCGTGGTTCGGCGAACTGTCGACCACCGACGGCTTCCCCTCCGGGGTACTGGCCGATTCCTGCGGCCTGCTCGACATCCCTGTGACCCGGATCGAGAACGCCTGCGCGACCGGCAACGACGCGCTGCGCAACGCGTTCTTCGCCGTCGCCAGCGGGCATGTCGACGTCGCGCTCGTCGTCGGCGGCGACAAGGTGCGCGAAACCTCGGCCCGCGCCACCTTCTGGGACTGGATGGCGATGACCCGCGACATGGCCTGGGACTACCCGCTCGGCCTGGTCGCGCCGGCCAACTTCGCCCTGCACGCGGCCCGTTACCTGTACGAATCCCCGGCGACCCGGGAACACATGGCCATGGTCGCGGTGAAGAACCACCACAACGCCGTGACCAACCCGAAGGCGCATCTGCGCTTCGAGATCACGATGGAGCAGGTCCTGGCCGCGCCGATGATCGTCGCCCCGTTCGGGCTGTACGACTGCACCCCGCAGAGCGACGGTGCGGCCGCCCTGGTCATCGCCGGCGAGGACGTCGCCGACCGCTACACCGCGCACCCGGTCTGGGTGCGCGGGGTCGGGCTCGGCCTAGACAGGATCATGCACCAGCACAAGCGGGACATGACGACCTTCCCGGCAACGGTGAAGGCGGCGAAGCAGGCCTTCACGATGGCCGGCCTCTCCCCCGCCGACGTCGACGTCGCCGAGGTCCACGACTGCTTCTCCGCGGTAGAACTGATCAGCTATGAGGACCTCGGGTTCTGCGACCGGTTCGGCGCGGCCGAGCTGGTCTCCTCCGGCGCGACGACGCTGCAGGGCCGCATCCCGGTCAACCCGAGCGGAGGCCTCAAGGCCAAGGGCCACCCACCGGGCGCCACCGGCGTCGCCCAGTGCGTGGAGCTGGTCGAACAGCTTCGCGGCGAGGCGGCGAACCAGATCGACCGGGCAAGGGTGGCACTCGCGCACAACATCGGTGGGCCGACGGCGGTGTCAGCCGTCACGCTGCTGTCCACCGACAGTGGCTGACCAAGGAGTCGCCGACAGTGGCTGACGCCGGGACCGCCGCGCTGCGGGACCTCATCCGCGCCGGCTCCCGGATCGCGATCGCCGACGGCGTCGGCGCCCCCCGTGCCGTATCCGCCGAGCTGAGCGCGCTCGCCCGCGGGTACGGCGACGTATCGCTGCTGCTGGGCTGGGTGCCGGCCGCCGACCCCGGGCTTGATCTCACCGCGTTCGCCGAGGTCCGGGCGCTGATGGGTGGCTGGGGGTTGCGCCGCGCGATCGACACCGGCCATGTGCGCTACCTGCCCGTCGCCTTGGGCGCGACTCCGGCATTGGTCCGCGGCCCGCTGCGCCCCGATGTGCTCGTCGCCGCGCTCGTCGAGGTACCAGGCGGTTTCGCGTTCGGTAGCGAGGTGTCCTGGATGCGGGCCGCCGTCGGCGCCGGCACCGTCGTCGCGGCCGTCGTCAACGACGCGCTACCACGGGCCGACGCGGGCCCACCGCTACCGGCTGACCAGGTGGTCGTCGTCGCCCGCGCCAACCAGCCGCCGCTGGAGATCCCGCCCGCGCGGATCGGTCCGGAACACGCGGCGATCGCGCGGCATGTCGTGACGTTGATTCCCAGCGGTGCACGGGTGCAGGTCGGACCCGGGCCGCTCGGCGCCGCCACCCTGGACGCGCTGCGGGTGCCTGTGTACCTCGACACGGGGCTCATCCTCGACGGGGTGGTGGACCTCGCTGAACGCGGGCTCCTGGCGGGCAGCTCGATGGCCAACCCGATGGGTGCCTACCTGGCCGGCAGCCGTCGGCTCTACGCCTGGGCCGACCAGCGCCCGATCCTGCACCCCGTCGAGGTCACCCATGACGCCCACCGGCTGTCCACCGGGATACCGTTAATCGCTGTCAACACGGCTCTCGAAGTGGATCTCGACGCGCAGGTCAACGTGGAAGGCACCGCGGCATCAACTCTCGGCGGCATCGGCGGGCACCCCGACTTCGCCGCCGGCGCGGCCCGTTCCGACGGGCTATCCGTGATCGCCGTCCCGACCCGGCATGCCAGGAGGTACACCCTGGTCGACCGGCTCAGCCGGCCGACGAGCACGCCGGCCCACGACGTCGACGTCGTGGTGACCGAGCAGGGGGCGGCTGACCTCCGCGGCCTCGACCGGGCCGAACGCCGCAACGCGCTGCTCAGGCTGTGGGGACGCCAACCGTGAAACCGCAGGTAGAAATACCACCGGTGAGGCAGTCATGGCCGGTAACACCATCGGCAAGGAAACCATGAAAGTGAGCACCGTGAGTCAGAGCACCGCGGGTGAGCGCACAGCGGGTGGACGCACAGCGAATGAAGGCGCAGCCGGCGGGAAAGCGGTCGAAGCCGGCCGCAAGCCGAAAATCGCGGAGGTGACGGCGCGGGCCATCGGTGACCGGATCGTCGACCAGTCACTCACCGAAGGCGCCACGCTGCCGAACGAACGGCTCATGGCCGAGGAATTCGGGGTAGGCCGGACAACGATCCGGGAGGCGTTGCGCCTGCTGGAAACCCAGGGCGTCATCCGGATCAAACCAGGACCGGGAGGCGGGCCCCAGGTTCGCCGCCCCCGCCCCGACGACCTCGTCGGCGCGATGACCCTGATCCTGCAGTTCCTCGGAGCGACACTCGACGAGGTCGCGGTCACCAGGGAAATCATCGAAACGGCGGTCACGGCAATGGCCGCCGAACACGCGACGCCCGACGACCTCGCCGGCCTGCAACAGACCATCGACACGATGCGGGCCAACCTCACCGACGACGCCGTGTTCTACCCCCAGAACGACGCCTTCCACGCCCAGCTCGCCCGAGCCTGCGGCAACACCGTCCTGCTGGTCATCGCCGAAACACTGGAACGGATGACCGCGAACACCAGCACCGAGGTCGAATACCCCGCGCGCACCCGGGCCCGCATCGCCGACGCCCACCAGCGGATCGTCGACGCGCTCCAGGACCGCGACATCCGCGGCGCAGCCGACGAAGCGGACGAGCACATGGGCGAGTTCCGCCGCTACGCCCGCCGGCACTACCCCCACCTACTCAACGAACCCGTCCGCTGGACCTCCAACGACCGCTAACCGCCAGCCGGCCACCCGCTGCCCGTAAGAGGTCGCGGGTGGTACCAGCTGTTCTTCACCCTCACCAACAAGCTGTCCTTCCACGGTGCCGCCGCCGACCAACACGGACGATCTCACGGCGACCGGTTCCACCCGTCGGCACGTACCACGACGCGTCGACCCCAGCCCGTCGGCATTTTCAGAAACGCTCAACAATCGCCGCCCAAGACCTGCGGCTGATCTGCCGGGCCCGCGACCGAGACGACGCCGAGCAGCGGCCGTACCGCTGGCTGGTGCACTGCCCTGACGCCGCCATCCCCGAGCTGGCCCGCCTTGCCCGCACCATGGATGCGTTGCGAGAGGCGCTGTTGGCCCATTTCGACACCGACGGATTCAGCAACGGCCCGCGCGAGGCGATGAACTGCTGATCAAGAAGAAGCCACCAAATGGGCTCAATCTACTCGCTTGAACTACCTCCGATACGACCGGCGCTGAGTGCCCGTGCGTACGTCTCCCGATCCAACAGAGGGAGCTCGCCAGTGGCGTCCGTGGTGGCAATATATTCAAGCATCCGCCGCTGAGCTTCCTTTGATTGATCCCTAACTAGGAACTCAGCGTGCTCAAGCTGCAAGCCGCGTTCGAGCGACAGAGAGCTGCCAAAGTATATGGATCGCTTAATTGCTCCGAGAGATTTCTTTGATCGTAGGCTCAGGTATTCTGCGCGCTCTATCGAACGCGCGAGTACCTCTTTCTGTGGCACCACTTCGTCGACTGCACCGAGCGAGAGCGCCTCTGCTGGTGTAAATGGCCTGCCTTCGAGAACAGCAACTAACGTTTGCTGGGTACCAATTAGACGAGGCAATCGTTGAGAGCCTCCGCCACCCGGCGTAAGTGCGAGCAGGACTTCTGTTAAGCCGATGGCAAAGTCCCCGTCTGCCATGATACGCAGATCACATGCCCATGCCAATTCCGCGCCGACGGCAAGTGCCGAACCATTGAGTGCCGCAATGAAGATGGTGCCGCTTGCATTCATCTTCAGGAAGGTCGCGTGGAAGCTATCGAGCTGCAAAAGTGTCTTGAGCCGGGTCATCCCCGCGAGCGTTCTGACAATTGGCAATCTATTTATGAGTCTCGCCGTACGCGCGACAAGCCCGGCGAGGCGTGTATTGATGGGCGGGAATCCAGTGCCACCTTTTTGTAGCCAGCGAACGTCAGAATGACTCAAGAAGCGATCAGGATGCGTGCCAGTGAAGACGACCGCGTGGATGTCCGGATCGCGGTCTGCGCGATCAACCAGTTCTTTCAATTGTTTGGCGATCGTGGCATCAAACAACGCATGCGGGCCTCCGTCGATACGAGCGACAAGTACCCCGGTGTGGCCTTCAACGGCAATGTGTCCTGCGGGCTGCGAGTTATCCATGTGATCCTCCGGTGAGTCGGCTGTGGTCGACGGTCTCAGGCACTCGTGCGGGTCACGCTCCGCGTGAAACGGCGACGCATTCTGTGCGCAGGGGCGTGCCGGCCCGGCGGCCTGGGCGGCAGGGGCGTCATTTCATGCGGACGACGACCTTGCCGGCCCGGGTGCGTCCTTGCTCAAGGTGGGCCAGGGCTTCGCGGGTCTGTTCGAAGTCGAAGACGCGGTCCACGACCGGCCGGATGATCCCGGCGTCGATGAGGGCGGTGAGTTCGCGCAGTTGGTCACCGCTGGCCTTCACGAACAGGAACGAGTACGTCACCTGGTGTCGCCGGGCACGCCGGCGGATCCGGAAGCTCAACGCGGCGATTGCCAGCCGGATGACGGGATTGGCGCCCAGTTCCCTGGCGTAGGTGGGGTCGGGTGGCCCGGCGACGCTGATGACTGTCCCGCCGGGCTTGAGCACCTGCAGGGACCTGTCGAGGGTTTCGCCGCCGACGGTGTCGAGGACGACGTCGTAGTCGTGCAGGTTCGTCTCGAACGCCTGCTTCTGGTAGTCGATGACGACATCCGCGCCGAGGTCCTTCACCAGGTCGGTCTTCGTCGCGCTCGCGGTCGTGGCCACGCTCGCGCCCAGGTGTTTCGCCAGTTGGATGGCGATGGTGCCGACGCCGCCGGCGCCGGCGTGGATGAGGATCTTCTGGCCGGGTCGCAGGTCGGCGAGTTCGACCAGAGCCTGCCAGGCGGTCAGTCCGACCAGGGGGATGGAGGCGGCCTCCTCCATGGTGAGCGTGGTCGGTTTGGTGGCGACGTCGTCCTGGTGGATGGCGATGAGTTCGGCGAACGTGCCCGTCCGGTTCTGGTCCGGGTGTGCGTAGACCTCGTCGCCGACGGCGAAGCGCGTGACGCGGGCACCGACCGCGACGACCGTGCCGGCGAGGTCGTTGCCGAGGACGAACGGCGCCCGGTGCGGCAGGATCACCTTGAGGTCCCCGTTGCGGATCTTGAGATCGAGCGGGTTGACGCTTGCCGCGTGAATCCGGACGAGGACGTCGTGATCGCCTACCTGCGGATCCGGCACATCACCGGCGCGTACGGTGTCGGCGCCCCCGTAGCGCTCGACCACAAATGCCTTCATCATTGTCTCCGTCTCTGGTTTGCGCTGCTCACAGCAGTGCAAAGATTGCTTTTCGGTCAGCGCGGCGTCGTCGCAAATCTCGTCTCAGGGATGAGCACTCGCCTTGGCTTTCACCAGGAGCGGACCGGTGACGTGCTCGGTGTTTACGGCGTTCGCCCGCAGCCGCCGGACCGGTGCCGTGACCAGTGCAGGCGGCTGGCGCCGGCCAGCAGGTGGCGCGGTTTCGCCGCCGGTCGGACCTGCTCCGGCTGTGCTGACCGCTAATTAGGGCAGGAGCTGGGCGAGTCGGGTTCCGATCGGCTGGTGCAGGCCGGCGCGGACCGCGCGGGTGAACTCGTCGGCCAGGATCTCCACGTCGCCCTTCTCGACACCGTCGAGGACTTGGCGGACCACGTCGGCGGGATCCGACTTGGCGGCGTCGATGCTGGCGACCATGTCGGTGTCGACGTACCCGACGTGGACTCCGACGACCTGCACGCCCCGGGGTCCGAGTTCCAGGCGCATGGCGTCGGTGGCGCTCCACACGGCCGCCTTGGATACCCCGTAGGTGCCGCCCGTGGGGAGCCAGGACGCCACCGAGGCCATGTTGATCACGATGCCGGAACGCTGCGCCAGGCGGTCGGCGAAGGCCGAGGACACGGCGAGCGTGCCGAACAGGTTCGTCTCCAGTTCGCCGCGCAGGGTGGCGGTGTCGGCGTCCAGGACCGAAACGCCGCGGGCGATGCCGGCGTTGTTCACCACGACGCTCACATCCTGCGCGGTCTCGGCGGCGCGGGCCACCGAGCCGGCGTCGGTGACGTCGAGCTGCAGCGGCACCACGCGCGGGTCGTCGGCGACGATCGTCTGCGGGTCGCGGGCGGCGGCATAGACCTTCGCGACCCCGCGGTCGAGGAGCTGACGCACGAACTCCCGGCCCATGCCGCGGTTCGCACCGGTCACGAGGACGGTCTGGTCGACGAGCTGAGTCATGTCGTTCTCCGGGAGTCAGGGCGCTCAGTCGGACGCTGAGTGACGAGTACGCCGCTGTACGGGGTTGTTTCGCAGACACGCGGCGGGCCATCTGCTGGATCGCCTGGTCGACTTCGGGTACGCGGCCGGCGGCGACGATGAACGAGCAATGCGATTACACTCATACGACCATAGAGTGAGAGAACGGCCAGGAGCAAGCCCCTGGGCGAAATTAAATTATGGCCGTACTCTCAATCTGATCGGGGGGTGGTCGACGCGGGTCGCCGGCGGGTGAAGGAGTGTGTGGTGCGAGACGGGAGAGAGCGCAAGCAGATGACGCGGCGGCGGATCATCGAGGCGGCCGGGTGCCGGTTCAAGACCGACGGCATCGACGGCTCGGGGATCGCCGCGCTCATGGCCGACGCGGGACTGACCAACGGCGCGTTCTACGCCCGCTTCGACTCCAAGGACGACCTGGTCGTCGCCGCGGTCGCCGACCAGCTCCGCGAGCAGCGCGAGGGCCTGAGCGCGGCGGCACCCGGCCACGCCGGAGCCAAACAGTTCCTGCGGGAATACCTCTCGATCCGCCATCGCGACAGCCCCGAGGACGGCTGCCCGTCCGCCGCCATGCTCGACGAGATCGCCCGCAGCGCGGATGCCGCCCGGCGCGCGTACACCGAGGGCATGCTGGCCGTCATCGACGACGTCGCCGCCCGGGTGGCACCCGACGATCCACAGTCGGTGCGCGCGCAGGCGCTCAGCATCTACGCCCTGATGGTCGGGACGCTGCAACTCTCCCGCGCCCTGGCCGATCGCCGACTCGCCGACGTGGTCCTCGAGCAGGGCATCCGGAGCGCCCTGACGCTGCTCGGCGCCGAAGACCGGCGATGGGGCGAGCCACGGGCAAGCTGCACTTCCGCGAGACCGTCGTCGACGGCCTGGAGAACACCCTGGACGCGTTCCTCGCGATGATGCGCGGCGAGAACGTCGGAAAGATGGTCGTCCGGCTCTGAGGCATGTGCGGCGGGCCGCTTGCCCGCTCCCATCGAAACAACTACCACGAGATGAGTCATCCGATGAGCCAGCCCAGCACGATCCGCCTCGAGCGCACGACACCGCGGACCGCCACGATCACGTTCGCGAATCCGCCGATGAACCTGGTGGTTTCCGAGACCGTGGTGGCGCTGCACCGGATCGTCCGCGACCTCGACAACGACCCCGACATCCAGGTCGTCGTCTTCTCCAGCGAGGTCCCCGACTTCTTCTTCAACCACTTCGACGGCGCCGAGGCCGGCAACCTGCCCGTGCCCGAGCACGAGGACGACGCGCCAGTCTGGACCGACCTGGTCCTGCGGTTGAGCAAGGCCGCGTACGTCAGCATCGCGGCCATCCGGGGCCGCACCCGCGGCGCCGGCAACGAACTGGCCCTCGCCTGCGACCTGCGGTACGCCAGTCGGGAAAAGGCGATCTTCGGCCAGCCCGAGGTCGGTGTCGGCATCGTCCCCGGCGGCGGTGGCGCCGAGCGGCTCCCCCGCGCCATCGGCCGCGACCGGGCGCTCGAGGCCATCCTCGGCAGCGCCGACTATGACGCCGACCTGGCCGAGCGCTGGGGATGGGTCACCCGGACCCTGCCGGACGCGGAACTCGACGCCTTCGTCGACGCGACGGTCGCCCGCCTCGCCTCCTTCGACCGGCAGGCCCTGGCCACCGCCAAGGCGATGGTCGGCCGGGCCACCCTGCCGCCGGACGCCGACCTGATCGCCTCCTACGGCGTGTTCGTGGACTCGCTGACCCGCCCGGCGCTCCTGCCCCGGGCGATGGCGCTCGGCGCGCTGGCCGCCGACAAGGGCCTGGACGTCGAATACCAGCTGGGCGAGTACCTCGGCGTGATCAACCAGAACCTCTGATCGTCTCCTCCGCGCGGCGGCCCCCCGGCGCGTGGGGCACTGAACCGAATGCGGGGTACGCCGTGCGCGGACGGCGTACCCCACGCCGCTCCTGCGGGCAGCTCGTGCCCGGGCAGGACCGTCTCCAAGCCGGGTCGACGAGCTCGTCCAGATCTTCGGTCCGCCCGCCAGCGTCGTCCCCGGCCTGCACATCGGGGTCCACGCCGACGCGGCCGGCCCGGTCGAACGGCGGGCACCAGAAGCGCTCGGGTTCATCAATATCGAAGCGCCCGCGGAGACGAACCGAAGCGGTGGTGGCGCGTGACACGCTCAGGTGCGAGCGCGGGTTGGCGAACCCACGCCTGGGCTGCGCCCGGCGTATCCCAGCCCGCCGAGCGCGAGCAGCATCCAGCCGGCCAGGTATCCGAACGCAGCCGGGGCGGAGACGGCGGTCCATATCGCGCCGGCGATGGCACTGGCGGCGACGTTGCCGGCAGCCTGGACGGTGGCGAGCAGGCCGAACGCGGAGCCGCGGATGTCGGGCGGGGCGAGGCTTGCGACGGCGGTGTGCTGGGCGGTTTCGACGCAGCCGATCGCCAGGCCCGCCGCGGCGAACGGCAACGCGAGGAACGCCACGTTGGCACCGGCGAAGGCGAAGCCGGCGTAGGCGGCGGCGAACAGGCCGACACCGGCGGTGAGGACGCGGATGGCGCCGTGCGGGCCGAGCCGGTCCGCGAGCCGTCCGGCGGGCAGCGACGCGAGAGTCGCTGCGATGTTGTAGAGGATGTAGAGCGCCAGCGCGAGCTGGGTAGCGCGCTCTTGGCCGTGGCCGGGGCGCAGCAGGTCGGTAGCGCGCAGGATGAGCAGGGTGGCGGCGACGTTACCGACCTCGAACGCGGCGACCGCGGCCATCAGCGGGCCGAGCCCCGCCGCGAGCACCGGGCGGACGCGGACACGCAGCGGCACCCATGGGCGGGGCTCGGCTTTCGGGGCGTGGTGAATGGCGTAGACGATCGCGGCGGCGGCGAGCAGCCCGGGGATCACGGACAGGCCGATCGCGGCGCGGACACCGATCGCGGCGACCAGACCGAGCGCGAGCAGCGGCCCGAAGATCGCGCCGAGGTTGTCCATCATCCGCTCGAAGCCGTAGGCACGTCCGTAGACGGTCGGGGCGACGACATCGGCAAGCAGGGCGTTGCGGGCTGGCACTCGCAGGCCGCGGGCCGCCCAGGCGCCGGCGCGCAGCACCCCGACCTGCCAGACCGCGGTCGCCGCTCCAGTCAGCGCGCCGAGTGCGGCGGTGCTGATGTAGCCGCCGACCGCGACCCGCCGACGGCGGTGCGGGTCGTCGGCGAGCGCGCCGCCGACCAGGCGGGCGGTGCCGGCGAGCCCGTCGGAGACCCCTTCGATCAGCCCGAGGGCGGCGGCCGGCGCACCGAGAGTGACGGTGAGCAGGCTCGGCAGCAGCGCGGTGGGGATCTCGTGGCCGACGTCGGCGAGCAGGCTCGCGGTGCCGATGCCCGCGACCCCACGGGTCAGCCACCGGCCCGAGCCGGCTTCCACGCGTGGGCTCGTGTCCGGCTGGGTAGCGGGGCTGGTCATGACAGGCAGTCTGCCGGCGGGCCGTCATACCCACGCGTGCGCCCTGCTGGTCGCCTGCCTCGACGACATCGATCAGCAACCGAGCCCGGATGTCGTCGCCGTGTTCCGCGCGCTCCAGCAGCCGGACCCGCGCGACGTCCGCTCAGCGTGACCCAGTCAGGCACCCTCACGCCGGCGTGTTCGTCCGGCGGATGCGGGCCTGGGCCCGTGCCCGCCGGTCCAACTCCAGCAGGTCCTCATGGCGCGCGGCCCATTCCGCCAGCGGTATGGACAGGGCCAGGAGCTCCTGCACCGCCGCAGTGAGCCGGTAGGAGGCGGAGAACGGGAACTGGCGTTCCCGCGTGTGCGCGACCAACCCACGCTGCTCCATCCACCGCAGCGTCCGGTACAACACCGCGTCGCGGATGATCGGTCGCGGCCAGCGCCGGCTGCGCGGCGTGCCAGCGGTGCGGATGCTCTGCAACAGGCCGGTGTACGGGCGCGGTCCCGCCGACAGCGCCGCCAGCACATCCGGCAGCCACACGGGGTTCAACAGGCCCCGCAGATCGTGGAGCAGACTGCCCCAGTCATCGTCAGAGATCGTCACGTCGCTCGTCGCGCTCACCTCCACCACGGGCCAGCAACAGGTCGCGTCGATGTGGACTCGTTCTGTCCCGCAGTGCGACTGTCTCGTCGCGATGGGGAGATCGAAGTCCATCTGTGCGACAGGTAGAGCACTCAGACTGACTGATGTGGGCGTTATGCGACAGAGGACACCACAACAACGAACAACCCAACAGGTGTGCGTCTCGTGCGGATTGCCGGTCATCGACGATCTCTACAGGCGCCATTCGCGCCATGTACCTGCAACA
>NZ_CAUVXI010000095.1:0-19338 GCF_963555845.1 Protofrankia sp. Cas8
CGGCCACCACCTGGCCTTCAACGTCACGATGGCCGGGAACGCGATGACGCTTGCCCCGACCCTGTGGGGCGCCCAACCGGCGTCCTACACCGCGGCCGGCAGCGATGTCGAACCGTTGAGCGGCGAGACGAAGAAGGCGTTCGCGGTCGTCGACTCGCTGGACGCGACGCAGCTCAAAGCCGCTGTCCTGACGACGGCCACAAAGGAGATCGTGCTGGGGGCCGGGCAGGACGGAAAGACCCTGGTAGCCGAAGGAGTCAAGGCGTCCACCTTCACCGACGCGCAGAAGACCCTGCTTCTTGACCTGGTGGACGAGTGGATCACCCCGTTGAACGCGGAGCAGGCGGCCGCCAAGCTGGCAGCGGTGAAGAAGGACCTCGACCAGACGACGTTCGCCTGGTACGGATCGACCACGCTCGGTCAACCGATCTATTACCGGGTGCAGGGCCCGACCTTCATCATCGAGTTCGCCCACCAGCAGGGTGGCGGCGCCAATGCCGGCGGGATCACGCACATCCACTCGATCTACCGCGAACCCGGTAACGACTACGGCGCCGGTCTTAGTTCGTGACATCTGAGTTCGTGACGCTTGCTCGGCACCTGGCTCGGTGGGCGGCAGTGTTTCTGCTGACGGCCACCGGGTCGGTCCTGGTCGCGATACCCGCCCAGGCGCACCCGACCGACGAGGTCCTCCAACAGGCGTACCTGACGCCCACCAGCTCCCGGCTGGCGGTACAACTCGACCTCACCCCGGGAGTGCTCGTCGCGCCGGCCTTCGCTCGGGCCATCGACACCGATGGCAACCAGACGATCAGCGCGGGCGAGACGGCTGCGCATGTGGACCTCGTGACGTCGACTCTCCAGCTGCGAGTGGACGGCCAGGCCGTCCCGCTGACGGTCACCAGGCGCACATATCCGGCCTATGATCTGCCCGCTGCGGCTGGTGGCGCCGTGACCATCGAACTGAGTGCCGGTCTGGCGCCCGGCAGCCGATATGTCGTCCTCACCGACGGGTACAGTCCCGGCCGCACGACGGTGCAGATGGACGTCCTGGTCGCAGGCGCCGACCCTGCGAACCTGGACACCATCACACATGCGGACGAGGGACGGACGATCACCCTCGCGCTCGCCCAGGTCGGTATCACGTCAGCTGCCCCTTCGCCTGATCACCCGGCGCTGGCGACCACCAGCAAACGAGAGGTGTCGAACGGGGCGACGATGCTACGCGCGCTGCGTACGCCGCTGCGATCACCCTGGGCGCTGCTGGCATTGATTGCCACCAGCGCCCTGCTCGGAGCCTTTCACGCCCTGACGCCCGGTCATGGCAAGGCTCTTCTTGCCTCCTACCTGGTCGGCTCCCGGAGCACACCCAGGCAGGCGGTCACCCTCGGGGCGGTCGTCACCGTCACACATACCTCCGCTGTGGTCGTGCTCGGCGTACTGGTCCTGACTGCGGGACGCTTCATCGTTCCCGGCGTCCTTGTGCCGAGCCTGGAAGTCACGACCGGGATCGTCGTGCTCATCCTCGGAGTGCGACTGGTCGTTCGCCGCTTGCGCCACCGCGGCGCGCACGACCACGAGCACGGCCCCACGGTTCACCACCAGCATGCCCCACCGGTGCTGCCCTCGACATTGCGTGGCATCGCCGCCATGGGCGTGTCGGGCGGGATCATCCCGTGCCCCGAAGCGCTGAGTGTTCTCCTGCTGGCCATCGGCCTCAACCGCACGGTACTGGGCCTGACGATGGTCGTCGCCTTCAGCGTCGGCCTGGCTGCGGTCCTCGTCGGCTTAGGTCTGATCCTGGTGAGTGCCCGCGCGACGCTGGACAGGTTCCGGCGTCCCGGCAGCAGGCCGCTCATCGCATGGTTGCCGGTCTTGTCTGCGGCCGTCGTGACCGTCCTCGGCCTGACCATGACGTTCAACGGGGTAACTGGACTCATGGGCTAGCCCGCCGGGGAGAATCAGGCGGTCGCTTCCCGCTACCGGTTGGTGTCAGGGAACGCTTCCGAAGAGATCTTCGCCGGGGTCGTCCCGTGTGTTGTGGAGGGTGCGGCGGAAGGGGTTCCGTCGGGGGGTGCGGGTCGGGTCGATCCATCCCGGGGGAATCCACTCGGGAACACCGTCACCAGCGATGCGTACCTGCCAGTCGCTGTGGTGGAGTGTTCGGTGATGCTGGCCGCAGGTCAGTACGAGGTTGTTCAGGGCGGTGCGGCCGCCGTGGGACCATTCGATGATGTGGTGGGCTTCGCACCAGCCGGGTGGCCGGTCGCAGCCGGGGTAGGTGCAGCAGCGGTCGCGGGCGATCAGGGCGCGGCGTAGGGCGGGGGGCACGATCCGTTGGGTGCGGCCGACGTCCAACGGCACGCCGGTGGGGTCGAGCAGGAGGCGGACGAGTTCGGCGTCGCAGCACAGCCGGGCGAGGACGGCGGCGGGTAGGGGGAGGCCCCAGCCGTTGTCCGCGGGTGGCGCGCCGGGTTCGCCGAGGAGGGCGGGTAGGGGTGCCAGGACGGTGACGTGGGGGCGGTAGCCGCCGTGGGTGGGCAGGGTGTCGGTGTGCAGGGCGCGGGCGATCAGTTCGATGAGGGCGTCGGCGCGGCGCCGGGCCGGGGAGCGGCGGTCCCGTACCTCGCCGCCGGTGCCAGCCGCGCTGGCCGTACCGCCCGCAGTGCCCGTGCTGTCGGCACTGGCCGCGGTGCCGGCGTTGTCTGCGCCAGGACTGCCGGGGTTGGCCGCCCCGTCGGGGTTGGCGGGGCGGGGTGCGGTCAGCGGGTCCAGCGCCGCTCGCAGCATCGCGGCGGCCTCGGCGTCCAGGGTGCCGCGGATCCGGGTGGTGCCCGTCCCGGTGTCGGTCAGCCACAACTCCCGCACGTCGGCTGGGTCTTTGTCCCGTTCCGGTGCCGGGTTCTGATCGGCCAGCTGGGTGATCAGGAACGCGCCCAGGCGGGTCAGTTCCGCCGGGTCGAACAGTTCGGCCTGGGTGAGTAGGAACGTCTGCGCGTCCCCGACGGTCGCCGTCGGGGTACCCGCGGGTAGCCCGCGGATCGTCCGGACGATCGCCCACGCCTGTTCGGCGGAAATGTTCCCGGCGGTCAGGGCCTGCCCGGTCGCGGCCTGTGGCCCGTGCAGGGCGGCGGCGAGTTCGACGAGCATCCGCGCGTCACCGGGGCGTAGCCGCAGCCGGTGTCGTAGCAGCGCGGCGGTGCTGGTCGCACCCTGGCCGGCGGCGAGGTCGCGGCCGTCGGCGTCGCGGACCAGCCGCAGCCGCAGTGCCGCCATCGTGGCCAGGAGTCGTTCGCCGTCATCCAACGCGGTGAGCAGGTCGGCGTCCGACAGCGACCAGACTGTCGCTTCGGCCAGGGCGTCCACGCCGGTGGCGACCGCGTTCAGCCCGGTGAGCAGCGGATGCTCCCGGCCCGGGCCGGCGGTGGCGGTGGCGCTCTGCATGGATCAACGATAACCCGACATGCCGCCAAAGTCGAACATTTGTTCGCATTAGGTGCAAAAATTGCCATGCTTTGTACGGTTTTTACCACTGTGGTGTCCGGCTGCTCGACCGGCCAGCTCGGCGCGTAGCTCGCCGATCCGACGCAGGATCGGGGCCATCGCCCTGTCCACCCGGGCCACCCCCCACGTGGCGGTCTTCTCCGACAGGCTGTCGGCGTTGTCCTCCAACCCGGCGATCTCCGCTTCGATCCGGCCACGTTCGGCGCGGGCAGCGGTCAACTGTTGAGCGTCATTCCTCATGAGGATGTAGGGGTAGGTCGGCGTCATCAGTGGTGAGGACGGCCGTAGAGCGGCTACCCGATGGTTGGGGCGTTCGTGTGCGACGACATCGTGACCACGTCCAGGTAGGGGCGGCCCTCCCGCGACGGCGGACTCGGCTGTGGGCGCGGGCGAGGTCCGGGCGGGCGGGCTCACGGACGCGGAACGGGAGGAGCTGGACCGGATCCGTGACGAGAACCGACGGCTGTGGGCGGAGCGGGACGTCCTGCGAAAGGGCGCGGCCATCGAGACGACGGAATCCGGTCGGAACGGCTGAGATTCGCCACGTTGTCGCGGCCTGCGGCGCAGGTGCTGGTCGGGAGCGTTCGAGGGCTTGCGTTGCAGGTCACAGTGGTCGGTAGGCGTCTCGGCGGTGCTCGACACGGAGGACGACGACTTCGTGTTTGTCTTCGTTGATTCTGTAGAGGATGCGGTAGGTGCCTCGTCGGGCAGCCCAGATTCCTTCGAGGTCGAAGCGCAGGGGTTTTCCGACTCTGTGGGGGGCGGTGACCAACGCGGTGGTGAGGAATTCGACGGCGGCGGTGGCGACGGCCTCGGGTAGCTGGTTGGTGAGGGCGCGTGGGGCGGGTGGGGTGAGGACGAGCTCGTAGTCGGTGTCGTTCACCTGAGCAGGTCGCGTACGGCCGCGGTGCCGCGCAGGACGTCGCCGCCGGCGTATGCCTGGTCGGCTTCGCGGATGTCTGCCAGTGCCTGCGGGTCGCGTAGGACGTCGATGGTTTCTTCCATCTGGGCGAGGTCTTCGGGGCTGATCAGTACGGCGGCGGCGTGGCCGTTGCGGGTCAGCACGATCCGTTCGTGCTGCCCCTCGACCCGGTCGACGAACTCGGACAGGTGGTCGCGGACGGTGCGGAGCGACTCGATCGTCATGGCCACAATTGTGGCCCCTGGGCTGTTCGGCGTCACCCTCCTAATCTGCTGCGGGTGAACCTGATTGCGTTGCCTCGGGCGCGTGGACACGGCTCGCACCCGATGATCTGCTGAGTAAGCGACCGTGCCGACGGGATACCCGGCCTCGGCCCGTCCACCCGGGCGGCGATCGGCCGGTTCCGACGCACCGGTCAACTGCCGGACGCAGGCAACACCAACGGCGGCCCCATGCGCGTTCTGCCGGTCGGCTGGTCCACCCCGCCCCGGGCTGCCGAACCGCGCCGCATTTCGGCAGTTGAATTGACCCGGGCCACCCACGCCGGCCGGGAAGCCCAGGCCGCGGCGTTGGTCGCCGCGTCGTGCTTTGATCTTGTGGGGACGGTAAGCGTCCTTCGCTTGATCGTGCCTGCGTTATGAAGGCATAATGCATGCATGCCTGTTGCTGTGACAATCCGCGAGGTGCCGGAAGACGTCCGAGACGCGCTGGGTGCATATGCCCGGCAGCAGGGCCAGTCCCTCCAGGGTTTCCTGCTTGGACTGCTCACGCGCCAAGCCCGGTTCGCGCGGAACCAGGGGATCCTGGCCGCCGTCGAGCGGGAGCTGGCGGCAGGAGACGGTGCGGACGCCGCGGCTCCGGACGCCGCGCAGGTTCTGGCGACCGCCCGCCCCGAACGTGGTGGCCAGCCGTCCGGGGCCAGCGAGGTCGAATGATCGTCGTCGATGCCTCCGTTCTGGCGAACGCGCTTGTTTACGCCGACGACCGTGGCCGAGGGGCACGGGAGGCCCTGGAACGTGACGCCGAGTGGGCCGCGCCCGAACACTGGCAGGTCGAGGTGTTCTCCGTTGTGCGAGGGCTCGCGCTCGGCAAGAAGATCAGTGACGACCTGGCGCGCCGTACCGTCACGCGGCTCTCTCAGCTCGGCGTCGACCATGTACCTGTCGACCTTCTCCTGCCGCGCATGTGGCAACTGCGTTTCGGTATTAGTGCCTACGACGCGGCGTATGTCGCTCTCGCGGAGGCTCGGGACCTCACGTTGGTGACGTCGGACGGCCGGTTGGCAAAGGCCGCGACGCCGTTCTGCGCCGTGCACCTGGTGGGGTAGCGAAGCGTGTTCTCGCGGGTTGCCGCGCCGCCGCTGAGGATCTTGCGGTGCGCGACTGCGCGACTGGACTCCGGCGGCCAGCAGCAAGGGAGTACGTGATTGTGGCTCTTGTCGCGCGTTCGGAGGCTCCAAGGGTCGGCGGCCTCAAGGAGTAAGGTCCCGTCCACACTGAGCGGCTGGGTCATGAACCGCTTGTGTCGACCGTTGCCATGCCGAGTTCACGGCAGGCTTGCAGGAGCATCCTGTTCCCGGCGGCGACGACCAGCTCCGGTGACGCCAGCTGTTCGGCTGCCGCGCAGTGGACCGCGTCGTACTCTCGCAGTCCCAGATCGTGAGCGAGGATCGCGGCCCTGCGAATGAGACGGTCGTCCACCGTAACCACGTCGAACGCGCTGAACAGCTGCTCCAGGGACGTCATCGCTTCGCTGTGCGTTGTGTCGTCAATCCGTCGCATCCGTTTGGCCTGGGCGAGGGCTGCGGCTGTCTCGACGTAGAGCAGCCGCGACGAGACGACATGATCGGATTTCTCCCAGAGTCGGCTGGCCTGAAGTGTGCCCGATTCGGAGATCAGCAGTGGTATGAACGCCGACGTGTCGAAGTAGCAGATCATCGTTGCTGGTCGTTGACCAGCTCGCTCACCGAACCTGTCGCGTGGACCGGGCTCGGCTGGCTACGCGTCCTGGTACGAGCAGGTTCGATCAGCCCCTCAGCGATGAGTTGTTCGAGAACTGTCGGCTGGTGCACGGGCACGATACGGGCGATCGGCCGTCCATGATCGGTGATGGTTATCGTGTGACCGGCTCGCACATCGGCAAGGTGATGGCTCAGGCCGTCCCGCAACTCCCGAATACCAACGTTCACGTGTGGCGCTCCGCTGACTCCAGCCGCCTTGGCTCCGGTGGCTTTGGCTCCAGCGACACGGACTCAAGTGGCCATAATGACCATGGTTAGGGTAGCCACTGGCGGATCTGGACGTCTACGGCGGAACCGAAACTGACACGCAGTCGAGTACCTGGTCGTTATCGTGACGAATATCGTAGTCAACGCTGTTGACGGCACTTCACCCTGATTTGATCTTGTGGAAGCGGCGATCCAATCGCCACAATCGCGCCGACAGCCGGGTGGTGACGTGGCCCTCGCGGTTGGTCAGACGGTGAAGAGCCGGAGCTTGACACCGATGGAGTCGGCGAGGTGATTCAGATCATCGGGATCGCTGGTGACCACCGAGGCCTGGTACCGGACGGCGGTCGCGACGACGATCGCGTCCACGACATCGGCGGTCCCGCCGGCGCCGCAGGCGACACCGGCGGCGCGACCGGTTGACGTGTCATCGGGGCGGATGTCGCAGCCCTTGAGGACGCGGGAGACCTGGTGCTGGGGACCGCCACGCCAGGCTTGGGCAAGGACCACCACCGGCACGATCGGGCGGATGCGAGCGGCGGTCAGTTCGTCGTGCAGGGCGAGGAAATCGGGATTGCGCCGTTCGGCGGCCAACAGGGCGCCGGTGTCGTAGACGATCGTGCGCACTACCCGGCTGCCCGCCATGGTTCGTCGTCGAGCAGCCCGGCCTCCATCAGGAACTCGCGGGCGCGTTGCCGGGACCCCTCGGGCAGCGTGCCGTGCTCGCTTTCGTACTCGGCCACCATCTCCTGCGCGGCTGCGCGGCCTGCCGCGTGCAGGGCGGCGATGTGAGCCTTCTCGACGGCAGCCTCGGCAAGCCACGTCGACACCGGCTTGCCCTCGTCGGCAGCCGCAGCTCTGATCGTCTCTTCGATCTCAGGCGGCACCGAGATCGACAGCTTCCGTACGGTCATGGCCTCACCATAGCGCGCGGTAGGAACACCTTCCTACCGTTGTCACGCCTGCATGGAGAAGGGAACCGTTGGTCGTGCCGGACGTGGGGCGCTGGAAAAGCGGTTCGCGTCGTAACCCCACAGCCCCAGATCATGGGCGAGAACCGCGGCAGGTTCAGGGAGCGCAGGGGCGGCGACGGCGTCCGGCGGGCTACGCGAGGTGAGACCGGGGCGTAACCCGGACGACCAGGTCTGCGTCGAGAGCATCAGCGAGCCGGTCGAGAACAGGCAGGGTAGGCACCGTGCCGCCGGCCTCGAACCGCGCCACCGCTGACTGTGTCATGCCAGCCGCCCGCGCGAGCTCGGTCTGGCTCCAGCCTCGCTGCTGGCGCAACTGGCGGACACCACGGCCGAGTTCGAACGCCAGCCGGGTGGCCTGGTAAGCCTCCTGCGCGCCAGGCTCGTTCATCCGCCGGTCCCGCAGCTGCGCCCATTCGATCCGCTCAGTCACTGGCCCCGTCCTCCTCGTCTAGGGTGTGCTCCTCGGCCAGGCAGCGTGCTAGGGCTCGCCTGGCCCGGGCGACCTCTCCGACCTCCCGCATCCGGGTCTTGACGAACATCGTCAACAGCACCACCCGTCGCCCCGAGGCAAGCCAGTACGTGACCCGGACCGCCTGTCGGTCTACGTGGAACCGCAACTCCCGGAGCTTGCCGTCGAGTTGCCGTGTGTAGGGCTCACCCAACAACGGCCCCTGCTCAGCCAGTAGATCGATATAGAACGCCGCCGTAGCAAAGTGCGCTGTGGGCAACTGCTCCAGCCAGTCCCGGACCTCCGGCTCCAACTCGACGGTACCCCAAGGTATAGCAGTGACGCTATAGCATGCCCGGCGGCGGTTCGTATGACGTCCGCTGCCGCGACGCCTTGCTCGGCGAGGGCACGGCCCACGGCCCACGGTCAGGTTTTGATCATTTGTAGTGGGGGCGGGCCGCGATCGTGGGGTCGGGTCGCGGGTGGATGGCGGCGATGTCCTTGTAGGGCCACCAGCCGCCGACCAGGCACACCGCACGTTCTTCGTCCGGGATGTCGAAGGCGGCGCGGGCCGGCCTGCTCACCCCCCACGACATCCCGCAGGGCACGGTGCGAGCGATGGCCGCTGTCGGCATAATCGAGGTAGGCCACGTGGATGAGATCTGGGCGTGCATGCCTTCCCCGGAGGAGGCTCGGCAGTTCGAACTGCCCGCAGGCGTCCCGGTGATCGTTTTTCAGCGCATCGCTTGGACCACCGACCGCGTGGTCTGTCTGGCTCGCGAGCTGCAGCCCGCGGACCGCAATGTCCTGCTCTACGAGCTCGGCGACATCTCCGCGCGAGACCGCGCCGAGGAGCGCAAGTGAAGCTGGAGATCCGCCGAGCCGGCCCGGAGGACTTGGACGCGGCGGTTGACATCCTCGCCGAAGCGGCACGCTGGCTCGCCAGCCGTGGCATCCGGCAGCGGCCGGAACACGGATTTCCCGCCACAGACGTCGCTGAACGGATCGAGCGGGGCGAGATGTACCTCGCTCGGCTCGACGGCGATCCCGTCGCCACAATCGCGATTGACTGGGACGACGAGTATTTTTGGAGCTCCTCGGACCACGACGCGGTATACGTGCATCGCATGGCCGTCCGGCGTCGCTGGGCGGGACGAAAGATCGGTGAACGTCTGCTCGACTGGGCCGCAGAACGGACGGCAATAGCTGGCAGAGCGTGGGTGCGGCTGGACTGTGTGACGGCCAACGTGGGCCTCTGTCAGTACTACCTGGATTGCGGCTGGACCCATGTACGAGATGTGACCGACGAGATCGGTACTGAGAGCTTGTTCCAACGGCCTGCCGGACTCGGAGGCGGCGATAGTCGAAACGGCCCCTGAATGCGGCGGTTGATTGGCGACGGGGTGGTCATCGCGGCTTCAAGTGTTTTCAGGAGCAAGGCCGCGCCCACACTGCGGTACCTGGGTCATTAACCGCTTGTGTCGACGGTTGCCATGCCGAGTTCACGGCAGGCTTGTAGGAGGATCCTGCCTCCGGTGGCGACGACCAGCTCCGGTGATGCCAGTTGTTCGGCTGCCGCGTAGTGGACCGCGTCGTAACCTCGTAGTCCCAGATCGTGAGCGAGGATCGCGGCCCTGCGGACGAGACGGTCGTTCACCGTAACCACATCAAGGGCGCTGAACGGCCGGTCCAGGGACGTCATCGTCTCGCCGTGGGTTGTCTCGTCAATCCGCCGCATCCGCTTGGCCTGGGCGAGGGCCGCGGCTGTCTCGATGGAGAGCAGCCGCGGCGAGACGACGTGATCGGATTTCTCCCAGAGCCGGCTGGCTGCGCGTCCTGGTGCGAGCGGGTTCAATCAGTCCCTCGGCGATGAGTTGTTCGAGAACTGTCGGTTGGTGCACGGGCACGATACGGGCGATCGGTCGTCCATGATCGGTGATGGTTATCGTGTGGCCGGCTCGTACATCGGCAAGGATTCAAGTGGCTACAATGATCATGGATAGGGTAGCCACCAGTGAATCGGGGCGTCTGCGGCAGGACCGAAGCTGACATGGAGTCGAGTATCGGGCCGTTATCGTGACGAATACCGTAGTCAACGCTGTTGACGCCATTTCACCTAGATTTGATCTTGATGAACGCCTGCCTGATCGCGGTCAGTGGCCCATCCAGCGCGGCGGCGAGCTCGACGAACGATCGGAGTCGGGTGATCGGAGCCGAGTGATCAGAGCCGGTGGCTGGGCGCGCGCCCAGCCACCGGCTCCGGCATGCCGCGATGGTCAGGAAATGCCGAGCTTGGTACCGCAGAGCATCCCTGTCCCCGACGTAGGCAGGGAGATGTAGCCGTCCTTGGCGGTGAGCGGGTGGGTGCAGATGTACCCGTTCTTGCCGAACATAGGTACGTACTGTGACCAGATCTTGTCAAGTCCGGTGCTGCCGGGCTGGTTCTTGACGACGTTGAACAGCAGCCGCTTGAACTTCCCGTCTGGGTTCAGGGAGTACGGCCCAGCGACGCCCTGCGCGACGTCCGGGATCGTGGCGGCGCTGCCGTCGATCTCGCGAACGGTCATGCCGTTGCGGGGGTCCGCGACGGTGCCGCGCGACTGGGCGACCCAGTTCCCGGCGGAGTAGGGCACCAGCGCGGCACCGATCGTGTCACCGGCCTGCAGGTACGCCTGCAGGCTGACGCCGCTGTTCTGCTGGAGCGTGGCGGGCTGGCGCACGCATGCGCCGGGGGTCAGTTCCGGGTTCACGCCGTTGGCGTCGCTGTTGTTGTTTATCGCTCTGAGGAACGTGCTGCGGATGGCGGCCCCGGACTGCGGCAGGTAGGGCTCGATCACGTGGCTCGGCAGGAGGGGGTTGACGACGTGCCAGTCGGTCAGCGTGCACAGGTAGATCGCCTTGAGCTGCGCCGTGGTGAGGTTGCGCGGCGTCTGCTTCGGGCTCACCGGTATCGCAGCCCAGGTCACAAGGTCCTTGCCGTAGGCGATGAAGGTCTTGTCGATGTCGGTCGCGCGGGTCGCGTCCGGGTACCGGTTGCCGCGGACGAAGTCGACGCACACTCCGGGCTGGTTGTACGCGGCCGGGTCGTTGTTCAGCGCGGTCAGTCCCGCGTTCGTCCCGTTGGGCCGCGAGATGCCGGGGCAGCCGGCCTTGGTGACGATCGGAGACGAACCGACGGCGTCCCAGCCATACACCTTGTGCGCCGGGTTGGTGGCGTTGTAGGCCGTCGCGTAGTTGTTCGTCACCATCTCGGTGGCTTCCGCGCCGACGCCGACGATATCGCCGGCCGCCGGGGTCACCCCGGCCGGCGGTTCGGCGAACGCCGGCCCCATCGCGCCAGCCAATATCGCCAGCACGGCGCCAGCGGCGGCCACCGGCATGGTGACCTTCCGACTGTATCGCATATTTTCCTCCATCTAGGCGCGGCGCACGACGAGTCCTCGTGACTCGTTCCGCATCCAAGGACGAGTCCTCGTGACATGTTCCGCATCCAAGGACGAGTCCTCGTGACATGTTCCGCATCTAAGGACGAGTCCTCGTGACTCGATCCGCATTCGAGGAGGATTCAGTACTTTCCCTACGGAAAAAATAAGGAAACATGGACTGCCCGACTTCTACAGGTGAACGCTTGATGAATGAGAAAGAACGATGGTTCATTTTCTCGGACAACAGTCGGTCGCGGTCGGCTACCGTGTCCGAATCCGGTTTCGTGGCGTTTACCAACGGCTTCGCTCGGTGTAAGGAGGTGTTCGACGAGGGCCAATCGGTCACTCTGCGCGCCTGCCACAATGCGTGAATCGCGTCCAGCGGGTCAACGGCCAGGTTTGATCATTTGTATCGGAGGCGGGCGGCGATCGCGGGGTCGGGTCGCGGGTGGATGGCGGCCGGGCTCGGTCGAAGCCGCGCCACAGCGAACGACAGCAGTCCCATGGCGACGGCGACAGCGGCGGTGGCGCTAAACACGGTGGCCAGGCTGATGCCGTGTGCGTGCAGGGGACCGACGCCGAAGGCGGCGATGCCGTAGCCGAGCTGGTAGCAGGCAATGACGGTACCCGACACCGTCGCCGGGATGGCGGTGAGTTCCTCCTGACCGAAGCTGATCGTGAGTGGCAGCAGCGCCGAGCACCCGAGGCCGGCCAGCCCGAACGCGATCACACCCAGGGCCGGCGCGTCCGCCGGGAGCACAGAAATGATCACAAAGGCACCGGCGAGAACGAAGGGCAGCAGGTGGTATGCCCACCGGGCCGGGAACCAGCGTTGGATGGCCGCGAACGCCACCCGCCCACCGGTGACAGCGGCCCAGAACGCGGTGAGGGCGAGCGAGGCCACAGTGGTTGACGCACCCAGCTCACCGGTCATGTCCAGTTGAGCCCAGTTGCCGTTGACCGTTTCGCACAGACCGTAGACGACCGCGAACGCCGCGTAGACCCACAGCCGGGCGGGCAAGCCAGCCCCGACCCGGGTGGCCCCGGCGCCTTCGGCGGCCTCGCGCGTCTGCGCCCGCAGGGGGAGGCGCAGGCTTATCACCAGAAGAATTGCGAGCAGGATGGCCGACATCAGCGGGAGGCCCCACCACAGGCCCAGGCCGACGAACACGGCGACGAACACCGGGGCGAGCATCGTGCCGAGACCGAGAAGGGCGTTGAGCGTGAGAATGGACGCGTCGACGGCCCGGGGGTGAAACGCGGCGGTGAACGTGTTCAGGGCGGGTACCGTGAGGCCGAATCCGGCGCCCAGACTCGCCGTCGCCAGCAGCAGCATTCCGTAGGCGACGGACTGTTCCGCGGTGAACAGCTGGCTGAGGACGAGTAGCGTCATGGATACCAGACCGGCGCACAGGCCGGCCAGATACACCCGCTTCGTGCCGAAACGCCGGCCCAGGCGCGCACCCAGCAGCGCGGCGGTGACGGCCGTGACGACCTGCGGGAGGAACATGCTCCCGTACTGGGTGCTCGACAGGTCGTATCTGTCCGGGTCGGTGAAGATGGCGCTCGCGGCGGGAAAGGTCACCAGCGTAATGCCCTGCGCGGCACCGGCCGCGTAGATGACGGTCGTTTCGGTCCTGCTGGCCATGTATCCTCGCCATCGCCATCGCCATCGCCATCGCCATCGCCATCGCCATCGCCATCGCCATCGCCATCGCCATCGCCATCCGGTATCCGTCCGGTACCGGTTCTTGCCCGGTCGCCCGCGTTACTGCATCCGCTCACACAGGTGCTCGCCGACTCGGATGGCGTTGGCCATGGCGGTGAGTGCCGGATTCACCGCGCCGATGCTGGGAAAGAAGCTGGTGTCGACGACGTAGAGATTGTCGAGTTCATGGGCCTTGCAGTTCACGTCGAGCACCGACGTCGCGGGATCGGTGCCGAACCGGGCGCTGCCGGCCTGGTGCGCGACACCGGCTATCTCGATGTTCATGGACATGTAGAAGTTCTTCCGGAGCACGTGGTGCGCGGACATGCCGATGTGATTGAGAATCTTCTTCACCTGGTGGTACAGGTGACCGGCCTCGTCGTTGTTGGTCGAGGTGTAGGCGAGGCGGACGTTGCCGTCGGGCGCCAGGGTGATCCGGTTTTCCGGGCGGGGGATGTCCTCGGTGCTCAGCCAGAAGTCGACGGCGTGCCTGGCCGTCTCTTCCAGGCTCCGTTTCGGGGCCAGCCTGGTGAGCGTGGGTTCTTCGCCGCGCATGGCCGCCGCGTTCGACTTGCCCACCATCTGGATGCTGCCGGCTGGCCACGGGTAGTCATCGCTGCCGAAGTAGAAATCGTTCAGTCCGAGGGTCTTCTGGAAGACCGTCTCATTGGGCTCGTCGGAGAGGGCGACCACGGCCTTGGAATTGTGGAACATGTAGTTTCGGCCGACCTGGTCCGAGCCGTTCGCGAGCCCGTGGGGGTGGGAGTCATCGGCCGAGGCGAGCAGGATTTTGGCGCTGTTAGCGGCGCCGGCGCAAAGGGCCACGATGTCGGCCTCGTAGACCTCGCGACCGCCGTTGCGGGACACGACGACACCGGTAACGGTGCGGCCGGTCGGGTCGGTCTCCAGCCTGATGACCTCGGCGTTGACCAGGAGCGTGACATGCGGTTGGTCCAGCAGCGGCCGCACCGCGATCACCTCCGCATCGGACTTGGCGTGCACCAGACACGGATACCCGTCGCACCACGCACAGCGGATACATGCGCTTTTCGCCCGGTCCGTCTCGTCGAGCAGGATTCCGCACGGCGCGTGGAAGGGCTGGTATCCACCGGTTTTCAGATCATCGAAGATCTGTTGCAGCCGTGGTTCATGGGAGACCGCCGGCCAGGGGTACTCTTTGCTCCAATGGCCTTCGGTGGGATCATCACCGTGGTTTCCATGAACCTGGTAGAGCCACTCCGCCCTCGTGTACCACGGTTCGAAGTCGTCGTAGGACAGCGGCCAGGACGGCGAAACGCCGTCAACATGACGCACCGTGGAGAAATCCTGTGGCCGCAGTCGGTAGAGCGCCGCCCCGTACAGCTTGGTGGCACCCCCCACGAAATAGTGAACCTGCGGCTGAAACGCCTTGCCGTCGGCGTCGTACCAGGTTTCGGCGGAAATATACCGGCCGTCGACGAACACCTCCTCGGGATCCCAGTTCCCCATTTCCCGCGGCAGATAGTCGCCCCGTTCCAGCAGCAGAATCTTTTTGCCTGAGAGGGCGAGTGTGTGCGCGAGCGTCCCGCCGCCCGCGCCGGTCCCGACGATGATGACGTCATAGCGTTCGGGCACCGCTCATTCTCCTTTATAGTGGATCGATTTATGTGGATCGATTTATGTTGCGGGCCGCCGAGCGGTTGGATGAAGACAGGCGGCGCTGTGCGGTACAACGCTAGGCGGTTTCGCCGCCGTCGTACTCACCCGATCGGGATGACGTTCACGGCCCGTCGTCGTTTACTGCCCGTCGTGGCTCATCACCCTGCGGCTGGCTCGGCTGGCCCGTCCGTCCCGGCTGCGGTGTAGCGCAGCGCGGGCGCCCGGGATTCGTCCGGGCCGCACAACGGCGCCGCCTCCAGGGGGCAGCGGTGGATGTCGACGGCGGGCCGCCGCGCGGGGGCCGGCCGGCGGATCGTGAGGAAGGCGAGCAGGCCCCCGGTCACGCACATCCCCGCTGTGATCCACATGGCGGTGTGGAAACCGGCTGCCAGCTCGTCGGGGTTGGCGTAGGCGCTCGCGGAGATGCCCGCGACGACGGGCAGAGCGGCCACCGCGACGAGGCCGGCCACCCGGGAGACGTCGTTGTTGACCGCGGAGGCCACCCCCGCGTGTGTGTCGCTGGCGGCGGCGAGGACGGTGGACGTCAGCGGCGCCACCGTCAGCGACAGCCCCAGCCCGAACACGGTCATCGCCGGCAGCACGGTACCGAGGTAGGTGCTCCCGGTGTCGACACGGGTGAGCAACGCCAGGCCGGTACCGGCGACGATGGGGCCGACGGTCATAGGCAGGCGGGGCCCGATGCGCTGGGCGAGGCGGCCGGCCCGGGCCGACAGGGTCAGCATCAGGATCGTGACCGGCAGCAGGGCGGCTCCTGCCGCTATGGGCGAGAACCCGGCGACCTTCTGCAGGACGACCGGAAGCAGGAAGATCGAGCCCCCCAGCGCGCCGTAGACGACGAACGTCACCAGGTTGGCGGCGCTGAACTGGCGGGAGGAGAAGATCTCCAGCGGCAGCATCGGATGGGGGCTGCGTGCCTCCACCACGACCATCGCCACCAGCGCCGCGGCCCCGCCGATACCGGTGACGAGCACGGCCGGGGATCCCCAGCCCAGCGTGCTGCCCTCGGTGAGCGCGTAGATCACGCCGGCCAGGCCCAGCGCTGCCAGGAGCGCCCCGGGCAGGTCGAGGCCGGCGGCCGGAGCGGGATTACGGGTTTCGGGCACATGGCGCACCGACACCCAGACCACGACGGCGGCGAGCGGAAGGTTGATCAGGAAGATCAGCCGCCAGGAGACGGCCTGGACCAGCCAGCCCCCGAGAAACGGGCCGATGGCGATGGCAACGCCACCCAGACCCGACCAGGCACCGATCGCCGCCGAACGGTCGTCGGGATGGAAGCTCGCTTCAATGATCGCCAGACTGCCGGGGGTCAGCAGAGCGCCACCGAACCCCTGGAGTGCCCGGGCCGCGATCAGCAGGCTGGCCGTCGGGGCGACCGCACACAGCAGCGAGGCGGCGGCGAACCACAGCACACCGATGAGGAACACCCGGCGCCGGCCGTAGCTGTCACCGAGCGAGCCGCCCAGCAGGAGAAAGCCGGCAAGGGTGAGGGTGTAGGCGTTAACCGTCCATTGCAGCCCTGCCAGGCCGGTGTCGAGGTCCGCGCCGATCCGGGGGAGGGCGATGTTGACGACGGTGGCGTCGAGCGCGGCGATGCTCGACCCGAGCACCGTGGCGAGCAGCACCCAGCGTCCGGCCGGCGAAGCGTAACGAAGGTTGATATCCGTGGCCCCATCCTCCACCAACGTCATGAACGCGACCACCGGACGGCGGTTGTTTGAACGGGTGGCGGCTGTTTGAACAACCGCGTTGACACATCCAATCAGCCGATAGAACCCGACCGGCGAATCTTGACGTCCGACGTCGGTGGGATCCAGCATGACGCGTGTCCTTCGCGGGTGCCACCTGCGCACGCCCGGTCGATTGGCTACACCGCTGGCTACACCGCCGGTTCTCCTCACCGAACGGAGTTGCACGTGGACCTCGCCGGCACTCGGCACATCACCGCTGCCGCGGTCGAAGAAACCACCAGCGTTCAGCACGCTGTCATCGACGCTTTCACGCCCGCATGGCGGCACGACCCGTACCGCAGTTATGACGTTCTGCGCGCTGCCGGTCCGTTTGTCCCGGGGCTGCTCGGCCCACACCTTGTACCGGGCTACGCCGAATGCGACGCCATCTTGCAGAATCCGGCCTGGAGCCACGCCGAGGAGTCCGAGCTGCTCCACCCGGACAGCGACGTGGAGCTGCCCGGATCCTTCCTCTGGATGGAGCCCCCGGACCACACGCGGCTGCGGGGGCTGGTGAGCAAGGCGTTCACCCCCCGCAGGATCGAGGGGATGCGCGGGCACGCGGAGCGGGTCGTGGCCGACCTGCTCGACAAGGCGTTGGCCGCCGGCGAGGTGGACCTCGTCGAGGCGTTCGCCTACCCGCTGCCGTTGACCATGGTGTGCGAGCTTCTCGGCGTGCCCGAAAGCGAGCACGCGGCCATCCGGCGGATGTCGGCCGGGATCGCCCGTGGTCTCGATCCCGACGTCCTGATGTCCACCGACGAGCTCGCGAACCGGACGGCCGCCGTCGGCGAGTTCCTGGACTTCTTCGGTGCTCTGGTGGCGGAGCGCCGGGCCCGGCCCCGTCAGGATCTCATCAGCGCGTTGGCCCAGGTTGAGGCCGAAGACGACCGGCTCACGGCTGCGGAGATGCTCGGCACGCTGCTCGTGCTGGTCGTCGCCGGGCACGAGACCACGGTCAACCTGATCAGTAACGGGATTCTCGCGCTCATCCGCCATCCCGACCAGTTCGAGCTCCTGCGTCAGCAGCCGGACCTCGCCTTGCCGGCGGTGGACGAGATGCTGCGCTATGACGCTCCCGCGCAGCTGACAACCCGTACGGCCCGCCAGGAGATCACCGTCTCCGGACGCACGTTCGCCTCTGGGGACAGTCTCATCCTGATCCTCGGGTCGGCCAACCGTGACCCGCAGGCGTTCACCGACCCCGATCGCCTGGATCTGACCCGATATGCCCAACGGGGACGGGTGAACCGCCACCTGGCCTTCGGCCTCGGACTGCACTACTGCATCGGCGCGTCCCTGGTGCGCCTGGAGGTGGAAGTAGCGCTGCGCGCCATCGCCGCGCGGGTGTCCGCGTTCACGTTGTTGGCTGATCCACCTCCGTACCGCCCGAACCTCGTGGTCCGCGGCATGTCGGAACTTCCCGTGCGCCTGAGCGCCTGAGCGCCTGAATCCGGCTCGAACGGCTTGCCTGAACGACAAGGAGCAGGGAATGACCACGGTGAGTCCCAGTCACGTCGAGTTCGACGGGTTCGATCCTGCCAACCGGGCCGACCCGTACCCGAGCTACCAGCGGGTCCGCGAGGCGGCCGGGCTGTCCCCGCTCTTCCTTCACGACGTCCCGGTCGCGTTGGTCAGCCGGTACGACGACTGTGCTGCGATCCTGGGAAGCCAGGACTGGGGCCACGGCCACGAGGACGGGCTGAGCCCCTTCTGGGACCAGGCTGCATCCCTGCCCGGCTCCTTCATCCGGATGGACCCTCCCGATCACCGGCGGCTGCGCAGGCTGGTCAACAAGGCCTTCAGCGCCCGCATGGTCGCAAGTCTCGCGCCGATGATCGACGAACTGGTGGGCCGGCTGGTCGATGCCGCGCTCGAGGCCGGCGAGATCGACGTCATCCGGGACCTGTCCGCACCGCTGGCCGTCACCATGGTCGGTGGTCGGCTGCTGGGCGTCCCCGAACAGGACCGGCCGGCGCTGCGGAACTGGGAGCTGGCGATCGCCCGTGGCACCGACCCGGACGACCTGTTGTCAGCCCACGACGTCGCCGACCGGAGCAAAGCCGGCCAGGAGGTCGTCGCCTACCTGCACGCCCTGATCGGGCAGCGGCGGGCGCACCCCACCGACGACCTGCTGAGCATGCTCGTCGGGGTGGAGGAACAGGGCGAGGTCCTGACCGCGGCCGAGGTGCTGGGCATCTGCGTGCTCCTGCTGGTCGCGGGCATGGAGACGAGTATCAACCTCATCGGTAACGGAATGATCGCTCTGCTGCGCAATCCCGACCAGCTCGCTCTGCTGCGCGAACGGCCGGAGCTCACCCCTGCGGCCGTCGAGGAGATGCTTCGCTACGACACGCCCACCCAGTTCACGATGCGGGTCGCGCTCACCGAGACGACCGTGGCCGGGCACACCTTCGCCCGCGGTGACGGCGTGATCGTCCTGATGGCCTCCGCCGGCCGGGACCCGGCCGTCTTCACCGATCCCGACCGTTTCGACATCACCCGGTACGCGGCTGCCCCGGCCCCTCGCCGCCATCTGGGCTTCAGCCTCGGTCTGCACTACTGCCTGGGAGCGCCGCTGGCCCGGATGGAGGCGGAAACCGCGATCCGCACGCTCATCGCGCGGGCCCCCGGCCTGTCCCTGGCCACCGACACCCTCACCTATCTGCCCAGCCTCATCCACCGAGGGGTGACATCGCTCCCGCTCGACCTTTCCGCGGACTGACCCCTGACGCCCGGCG
>NZ_CAUVXI010000096.1:0-19219 GCF_963555845.1 Protofrankia sp. Cas8
AGGAGTGTCGATACCCACTCCGGCAGACCGAGCGGGGTGTAGGTGACGCCGAAGAACCGGTGCTTGCCCGTGCCTTCCTGAGCAGCGGCGACGGATGCGGCGACGGTAAGCATGGAGAAAGTGACGAACGCCTTGCGCTCCGAGCCTGTTATATCGACACGGCTTCGGCGTGCGTACACCATCGTGAGGCCGATGGTCTGACCGGCATAGTGATAAGGTGACCACAGCATGTACAGAAGAACGAATTGGGGTGCTACCACGTTCGGTGACACGTAGCATGCGATCACAGCGAAGAACATGACCACGGGGGTAAGCGTGGCCGTCATCGGATACTGGTGGATCGACGCACGTGACCGGTACAGACGATAGTTCGTGGCCGCGAAATGTGGGTAGTTGCAGATCCATGCGGCCGCCGCAAAGACCGAGAGCACCTTCGGCGACTCTCCGACTTCAGGAAATATGACGAACAACCCGAACGCCACCAGCGAAGCGCCACCCATAAAGACCGAGTCGATAGCAGGGCTGACAAAATATGGAGTCGATTGTTCTGGCGAGATACTTGTCGTCCCAGGCTCAGTCGCACCCCGCGACCGATGCGGAAGTGGCTTCGTCTGTAACATGGTGTCAGGCTCCTCCGGAAATTTCCGGTACTTGGGCCAAAGGCGGCGCGAAAACGTGATCGCGCCTCCTTTGGCCAGCGGATTAGTGGCCCCTGCCGCTATGGCTGGGGCCGCTGGCGTCGGAATCTACGAAGATACTTGGGCTCGGCTTGGCCGAGTCGTGGTGCGTAACGCCGGCGGCCACCCCGGCACCGCCGAGAACCAGACCAACCCCTAGGATGGCTATGATCATCGGTTTCTTGGTGCGCGACTGGACGGACCCTGCGGCAATTACATTGCTCACGGTTTTCCCTTTCTCGAGGATGCGCTTACGCGGAATTAACACCTGGACCCGCATGTCGGCAGTGACCCTTTGACGTGTGTTTCCGTCGACAAAATGAAGTGTTACTTAGGAGCGGTGGCGAAGGAAGAAACTATTTGTGCGGCACCGGTATCGTCAGCGGCGGCGGTGCAGGTACTCGCGTACCTGGTATCGGTAGTGAGCCCATTCGGCGATGTGGATCAGTTCGTCGCGGATGGTGGCGGTGGTGGCCTTGGCGTGGATGCGGCTGGCCAGCACGCCGGCGGCGCGGGTGAGGTTGAACGCGAGGCAGGCCAGGACGAGCCAGGCGGCGTTGGCCGCGAACCGGCCTGAGGGCAGGTGCGCCAACGCGCTCGCCTTCAGGCCGGCGATGACCTGCTCGACGATCGCGTGGGCGCGTTGGGTGGCGTCGGCCTGGACGGGTTCGAGGTCGCTGTCGGTGAACGCGGCGTGGTAGCGGTAGACCGTGAACAGTTCGCCTTGGCCGTGCGGGACGCTGGCCGGGTTGAGTCGGCGGACCCGGCGGACCAGTAGCCGGCCGGTGACCTGCTCGGCTTCGCGGTGGCTGGTGAACGCCGTGTAGTGAACTTCGGCGATCCGCGCGTCGGAGATGAACCGCTGCTCGTCGTCGTCCCAGACTGCCCGCGGGTAGCGGATCGCCGTCCAGGTTGTGTCGGGGATGGTGGCGATCGCCCGGCGGACCGCGGCGTCGATCCGTACTGTGATCGAGAAGCGGGCGCCGGCCCGGCGGCACGCGGCGACCACCGTCGCCGAGTAAAACGCGCTGTCGGCGCGGAAGGGCACCAGCCCGGTCGCGCCGGCGGCGCGGGCGGTCCCCAGCGCTTCGGCGACGAACGACGCGGCGCCGCGGGCGGCGCCCGCGCGGCCTTCCCGCGGCCGGCAGGCAACGACCAGCGGCGCCGGGGTCGGGGTCGGGGTCGGGGTCGAGGCGACCGCGAGCAGCGGATGCGGCCCTTTGACCTTGGTGTAGCCGTAGGAAGCGCCCTGCTTGGCGTAGCCGAACACCTGGCGGATCGTGGAGTCGGCGTCCACCAGCGTGTACGTTGCCGCGCCGGACAGCACCGGCGCATGCCCGGGCAGCGCGGCGGTCACCGTGCGGGCGACCTGTTCGAGTTGGCGGACATGCCCCCAGGTGAACGCCCGCAGGAACGTGCCCAACGTCGAGGGCGTGCGGATCCCACCGAAGACCCGGCCCATCGCCCCGTGCCGCAGCCGGTCCAGGTCATCGATGCTGTCCGCACCCGCGGCCATGCCGGCCACGATCGCGGGGACCTTCAACCAGGCGTTCGCCCTAGCGCTACCCGGCACGGTCAGCAGCCGGCAGGTCAGCCGGTCCAGTCCGCAGCGGGCCGCCAGTGCCATGATCGGAACGAGGCCGGCGTAGCCGATCAGGTTGGGGTCGTCGAACCGGAAGCGGATCTTCGTCCGGGCGTGCAACAATCGCATCTCGTAGATGGCCTCTCGGCCGGGTCTGATGGGTCCTTAGACAAGACCATCATCCCAGCTCGGAGGGCATTTACACGTATACGACACCCTCAACCCGCCATATCGGACGGTGGATCGAGGTTCAGTAGGTTAGTGTGAGCGTCCGCATCATCGACGACCCGCATCAGATCGCTGCATACCGACGCGGGAAGGATCTCGCGTCGCAACATGCCCTTCCGTTGGCTTCCTACATGGAGAAGAACCAGTTCGAGGGGAACCTATGACCACATCCGCCATACGGCCTGACCTGCGGAGGGGAGCGCTGTGGACAACCTGAACCCCGTCGATGCTGAGATGTGGCGCAGCGACCGACCCCTCAAATCTTCTTGATGCATCACCAGTTTTTGGACGCCGATTCAGCAGCGGGACCACGCCACGTTCCGACACCGCCTCGTACACGCCAGCTGCCACCGCCGCCACCCAGACGGCCCGGCAACTGACACGGACAGCGACCTGTAGGGGGCCTGCCAGCCCACGTGGGCTGCTTGAGTCAGTGGCACGCCGGGTTCTGAGGGGGCGGGGACGCAGCAATGCGTCCCCGCTACCCGACCTACACGCAGGCCGACCGGGGCTGGGCGGAGTGGATCGCCTGGAAGTTGGAAGAGCGCTGCTGGCCACCAACTTGCCTACCGCTCCGCCCTCCTGACCGAGATTGGCACCGTCTCCACCCCCGAGCAGGTGTCCCCGACCAGGACCGCATGCGCAGCCCACGGGCGGAGAACATCGGTGCCAGCGCGCTGCGCAGGGCTAGAACCTGTCCCAGCCCGCCCAGCGCCAGAGTCGACCGGTGCCCGACCTGGCCTCGACGCCGTGCTCCGTCATCTCGAACTCGCCGAAGTCCAGGATCAGCAGCCTGTCGTCGCCCGGTGCGAAGCCGACATCGATCGGCCGGTGCAGCGGCGGACGGGACGGCAGGCCCTGGGTGGACCAGTCGGCCGGGTCGACCAGCAGCAGGTCGCGGCCGAGCTTCGGACCGCCGGACGGCAGGGTCATCGGCGCCTCGTCCCCGAACAGCGTGACCACCAGTCGTCCGGCCAGCGACGACCGCGGCGGTGCCACGGCGAACTTGGTGGCCGCAACATGCGACTCGAAGTTGAGCACAGGCCGCTCGGGAGGGGGGAGTTGGTCATGATTGGCGAGCAGGAAGGTCGGCTGCGGGCCGCGGGTCGGCTTGAACCCGGGGTCGGTCACCGGGACGTCTCCGACGAAGTCGGGCCAGCCGTACCAGGCGCCCTCGCGCACCTCGAACAGCAGATCGGGCGCGTTGCCGATCGGCCGACTACCCCGGTCGTCGGCGCCCTGGTCGACCGCCAGCAGCCTGCCGTCCGGCAGGAAGCCCAGCCCGAAGGCGTTGCGCATCCCCCAGGCCACCAGTTCCAAGTTGCTGCCGTCGAGGTCACAGCGCAGCACTGCCGCGCTGCACGGAAGCCCGGCCGGTATGCGCTGCCCGGGTCGGGTCGGGGTGCCGAACGGGACGAACGCGCCGGTGCTGGTCTGCGCACCGGGCCGGCCGGCCAGCGGGTCCTCGGTGGTGGTGTTGACGCCGGTGAGCACCACGTCGAGGCCGGGAACGTCGTGCGACTGCGGAAGCCGCCCCAGCCAGCCGAGTTCATAGGAATCCAGTCCGATGATCCCCAGATTGGACATCGCGCCTTGCGCGAAATACAGCTTCCCGTCAGGGCCGGCCACGGCCATGTCGATGTGGTAGTTGCCGGGCCCGGGCATGCCGTCGACGATGACCGTCCGCTGATTGTCCGGGCCGATCCGGGTGATCCGGCCGGCACCGCCCTCGGACACGTACAGATCCCCCTGGTGCCAGAGCAGTCCGGTCACCGGCTGGGCCAGGTCGTCGGCCACGAGCTCACGTAACTGCCCGTCAGCATTGAGGTTCAGCCGCCAGATCCGGCCACCGGGCGCCGCGCCGCCGAAGGGGAGGCCGGACTCAGCCAGATACACCCCACCCCGGTCGTCGAAGGCCAGGCTGCTCGGGAAGTCCAACCCATCGGCGAATACGGTAGGCGATGACATTTACGGCCTCTCTCAAGGTGTCCACAAGGAGTTGCGGCCAACCGTCGATTACGGCCGGCGGTCGATTTGTAACAGGACTCGCGAACCATGGTCAAGGACACGGGCCGTAACTATTGAGCTGAGTGGTCCCTATCCAAGGTGGCTGCTAGCGTTCGACGACCCGGAAGACCCGCAGGAGGTGGCCCGGTTCCGTCCGGCGGGGGGCGGCGGCTGGATTTTGGTGACCTCGCGGCGGGCCGGGTTCGGGCAGCTCGGCCGGGTGCTGGAGGTGGCGACGCTGCGCCGGGCCGAGTCGGTCGCGCTGCTGACCGGCCGGCGGTGGCGACGCCGTATGACCTGCGGCATGCCTGCGTATCGACCTGGCTCAACGGGATGGTGCAGGGCACCCAGGTGGCGGAGTGGGCCGGCCACTCCGTGGCGGTCCTCTACCGGGTGTACGCGAAGTGCATCGACGGGGACGTCGACACCCAGCTCCGCCGAATCGAAGCCGCTCTCGGGATCGGCGGTCCGGCGGCCCCGGCCCATTCTGTGCCGCGCATGGTCCGCGAATCGTCGGAGATTGCCGGAGACGATCGGACGTCACCGGACCCCGCCGGAGCGGACGATTGATCGTCCAGCCGACCACTAACCCCTGGGAACATTGGGAAACTGGGGCCCTGACCAGGCTTGTGCGGGAGGGGGGACTTGAACCCCCACGCCCTAGTAGTACTTCGTTAGGTTAAGTTGATGTTGACGGGTGGGGGTAAGACGACGGGCTGGTGACAGGTCGGGCACGCGCCGGCCATGGCGGCGAGCAGCAGCTGGAGCTCGCGGAGCACGGCGTAGACCGTCAGGCCGGCGCAGGGGCTTGTGGGTCGAGTCGTAACAAAGTGCAAAACGCCTGGGCCAGGCAGACCAGGGTGGCGTGCCGGTTCCAGCCAATGTGGGTGCGGCCCTCGAAGTGGCCCAGTCCCAGCCCGGTCTTCAACTCCCGGTAGTCGTGTTCTACCCGCCAGCGGATCTTCGCGAGGCGGACCAGGACGGGTAGCGGGGTGTCGGCGGGAAGGTTCGACAGCCAGTAGTCGGTCGGGCTGTCTGTCCCCTCGGGCCACTGGGCCAGCAGGGTCCGCACCGGCAGCGTTGCGTCGGGTGTGCGGGGGATGTCCCGGTTCGCCGGGCGGACCGGCAGGGCCAGGAAACGGGACCGCAGCGCCGCGTCGGGGTTGTCCTGGCCGCGGCGGCTGCCGTGACGCCAGGTGACGGGCTGGTAGGCGTCCTGGCCGGCGGCCCGCGCCAACGCACCCAGGCTGGAGGGCTTGTCCGGGTATTTCCCGATGGGGGGGCCGTCCCCGGCCGGGGTAGAGCGGGGTCGTGGGGACGGCGTCGGCGGGGTGGGCGGACGGGTCGGGGCTGACCGCGACCACGTAGTCCAGGCCGCGGTCCTGCAGACCGCGGCGGAAGCCGGTGGTGTCGCCGTAGCCGCAGTCGGCGGTCACCGGTAGCCGGGGCAGCCCCCAGCTGCGGGCAGAACAGCCGCCAGTCGGCGGCCAGGGATGCGGTGTCGGTGGCCAGTTGGATGCTGACCGCAACCTGGCAGTTCGCGGTCTTGCCGAGCTGCCCGCAGTACTGGTGGGCCACGCAGGGCGAGGCGTTGCCGTCCTTGGGTAGGCCGGTGTCGTCGACGACGTAGGCGACCGGTTCGATGACCGATACGGCCCAGGTAGCTACGTTGCGCCGTATCTGGATGTAGTCCCAGGTCGAGGAGGTGATGAACTGTTGGAAACGCTGGTAGTCCATCCCGAGCCGGGTGGCCATCGGCTGCATCGCCTTGCGCTGGCCCTCGCTCAGCAGGCCGCGCAC
Organism: Protofrankia sp. Cas8; assembly: GCF_963555845.1. Classification (NCBI taxonomy): domain Bacteria; kingdom Bacillati; phylum Actinomycetota; class Actinomycetes; order Frankiales; family Frankiaceae; genus Protofrankia; species Protofrankia sp. Cas8. The sequence continues at coordinate 6,295 of NZ_CAUVXI010000096.1, forward strand.
GTACAGCTCGCCGGTGGCCCGCTGGTCCTTGCGTGCCAAGCCGTCGAGCATCTGTGCGGTGAACGCCGCCAGCCGGGGCTGTACCTGGTGGATCTCGCGGAGCGTCAGTTCCATCGTTTACACAATCATGAGTGGGTGGGTCCGTCCTGTTCTCGTCTTACCCCCACCCGTCAACATCAACTTAACCTAACGAAGTACTACTAAGCGCCCGATCCGCAACAGTGGAGGTGATCTGCTACAGCGTGTGGGTCAGGGTGCCAAAGCCCAACTGGTCGAACCCTCCGCTGTTGGGACCGTAATCACCGCCACCGCCCTCGGCACGGACCCTCGCGGCATAGGCAGTGACATTCGGTGCCGCCAGCCCCCGGCGTTTGACGTAGTGGTTGTAGACGAGCTCCCAGGAGGGTCGGTCGAGTCCGCGACCGGCTTCGGCGACGACGGTCTGCGACTGCTGTTGACAGTTCTGGCCGGTACCCCAGGTGTAGGTGGTGAAGGGGACGGACTCGCCCAGGTTGTACTTCGCGACGTATTCGCAGCCTCGCAGGAAGCGACTGTCGCTGTATCCGTACATGTCCTGACCCTGATTCCAGGCCATTTCGCAGAATGCGCCCATCAGGGCGGGGCCAAGCGTGGCATGGCCCTGGTCACGGCCGCTTTCCTGCCACTGACCGAGCCCGCCCGGGTGCAGGAACGGAACGGCCTTCATGATGGCCCCGTTCCCCGCGCCGTTCTTGAAGTATTCGATGGCCCGGTCGAACTTGGCGCGGTCGTCGCAGAGGATGCCGATGGCCAGGATGGAGGCCATGTTGCACAGGTCCCAGTTGGCCCAGTAGTTGGTGATACAGGCGTCATTGTGCTCGCGGAGGAACCGGTCGTTCAAGGGGTAGAAGACGTTCAGCATCATCGCCTTGAACCGGTTGAGATCGAATCCGTCGTAACCCCGCATGATCTCGGCGGCGTTGGCGAACTGGTAGCCGTATATCCCGGCGGCGAGGTACCGGTCGGCGTTGCCGGTGACCATCGTCAGCGTCGCGGACCAGGCGTTGAGAATATCGCGCGCCGCGTCGGCGTGGGCGACGTCCCCGCTGATCTTCCAACGCAGCGCGTTCTGGTAGGCAGCGTGGATGTCGTTGTACAGCTGGGGGTAGTTCTGCCCGTCCCCACCCCGTATCACTGTCGCGATCGGACGTGCCTTCCACGTGCTCTGGGAATGGCCGTTGGCTACCAGTCTGTCCCAGCCCGCTTTCCACGGTGTGGCACCGGCGCGCACCTTGACGGTCATGCGGTCGAAATCGGCCTGGGTGTGCAACATGCCGGGATGGACGAAAGCGCCGTTCGCCGGCCGGCCGGCAGCTGCTGCCGCACTCGGTGTCGGCACGGCCGTGATTGGACCTGGTGTGGCCGTGGTTGGAGTTGGTGTGGCCGACATGGCCGCTCCTGGCTCACAGGCGGTCAGTGGCACGGTTGCGGCCGCAGCCGCGGCGAAGCCGAGAAGATGGCGCCGGCTGATCTGGTTGGTCGGTCCCGTGGTCGTGGACACGGAGCTCCTCATCGGGTTGGATCCCCCCCAACCTGACAAATCACTTTATACCGCATGGCAGTCACGGCCCGGTCGAAGGGTGTGTCCTTCCATCCCGTCGCGCGTAGGCAGGCCCGACCCGCAGGCGAACACGCTCTCCCGACGGTGGGTGGAGCGGTCCCGCGTCCGTGGACAGAAGGTTTGGACGAGTTTCAGCGGCGGACCGCCAGGTGATCTGGCTAGTGCGGCAGGTTGAGGTCCGAGCAGACCGACAGCGCCGCCCGCGCGTCCGTGGGCAGGCCCGCGTAGTTCCCCTTCTCGGTGTCCTGCAAGATCGCACTCATTTGCAGGTGAAGCTTGCCGTACTTCTTGTCATCCTCATGCGCCGCGACCGTGCCCAGCCACGCCGCAGCGCGCAGCCGCTCGATGTCGTCAAGCTTGTCGGGACCCAGCTCGACCAGCCCGGGCTTGGTCCGGACCAGGGCCGCGCAGGCCGCCGCGGCATCGTCGGGCGCGGCGCTGGGGCTGGGGGTGTCACCGCCGCAGCCGGCCAGCGTCAACTCCAAGGCGAAGGCCATCATGAGCAAGACCGTCTGAACCTGCCGGGCGCGGATGAGCATGTCATCATTATTGACAATGCGGGACACGTTCGGAAACTCGGGTCGAACCTGCCCCGTCCGGCCCTGACCGCACACGCGGATGCCGGCTTACCCGGAAACCGTGCTGGTGATCGTGAACAGCAGCCACAGTCAAACCGCATCACGTCACCGCCGGCTACGCGGCAGGCGTAGCCACCTCCGATGATCTACCAGGTGCCGGCCTGGCCGCACGTGAGTATGTGTGGGGGGTACCCGTCTGCTGTCGGGAGTCCGCACTGCTGTTCAATAGATCAAAATCACCGAAAACCAGGCGAACCCAGGTGAATGGATCTTAAATGGCAGGTGGGGGCGGGCCAGGGCCAGGGCCAGGCAACAGTCCGGTACGATTAGTATTTGAAATTCTTGGAATTCTGACTACCATCTGCACCCTGCTCGCATTTGCCAGGGATCAGATATCAATACTGGTCGCTGGTTTTGTTATTCTAGCGGTACTTTTTCTGGGATATCAGATATCTTTACATCATCGCGGAAACCCCCGCCCTCCACTGCCCAGAATTTTCGCTCTGATCTTGATCGCCATATGTTTGATCATGACGTCAGTCTTCGTTTTCAAAGGTCACCCGGGGAACCCCGGCGCAAATCCGTCTGAGGGCGCCAGCCCCCCTCAGCCATCGGTTACGGTCTCCAGCACTCCTAAAGACGCCTACCTGGCCGAAAGTATGGTCGACACCGAAAGCTGTCAACCTTCATGTCTCCACTTGACAACCCCTCCAGACGCCCCGCTTATTGACGGCATCGCGTACCCTCACAGCCTGTATTTCGATCTTTCCTGCACGAACAGAAGCTCACGGCAAACCGCATCTGCGAATATTTATCTAAACCGAAGCTATCGCAGCTTTCATGCCATCGTCGGCCTCGGCGGAGCACCCGACGGAATTCCAGTCCAATTCAAAGTGAGCGACGACGACGGAGAACGAGACCTCGGCATTAAGAACATAGTTTACGGACAACACGAATATTTCAGTGTCGCGGTTGACGGTATTGCCCGAATAAAGCTGGAGATCGAGTTATCAGCTCTCGATTCATCCTCGCCTCAATGCCTGTCGAACCGATTTCAGGCGGTTTGGGGTGATATATTGGTGAGTCCTTGATTCGTTTCCGGAACCGGGCACCGGTCGACAACCGAGGGAAAACAGGCCGGGGACGTCGTTCCGAGGTCCGGAAAGTGTAGGCCAGCGGGCGACGCACGCCATGCACCACTGCCAAGAACGCCCGACACCAGGGGTGTGGATCAAGGAGCGGAGCTGGGGCACGTACGTCATCCGCAAGGAGACCGCCACCGTCCCCGGCGCACCACGGTTTCCGGGCGATTCCGCCACACATGTGCACGTGGGCATCGTCCACCGCGGCCGCCAGCTCGTCGGGATGCCAGTGGTTGACAAGCGTCATCCCAGGATCGAGCAACTCCATCCCGTCGAAGAAACGCCCTACATCATCCCCAACTGGTCCGTCGTAACCGCCAGAGACCGGTCGCGAGCTGGGCGAACGTCGCCGGGTTCGGCGCCTGCTCCGCGGCCACCTCTGGATGTTCCGGACCAGCGCGCACGACCTCGTCCGCCGCCCGCGATACCGCCGCAACCTACTCTTCAGGCCAGCTCGACCGTGCGATGCGAAACTCCCGGGGATATCGCCACTGGCGCAGAGCCACCCCGATATCGAGCGTGCGCCGGCCGTCAGCCATTGATGCCCCGCGGACGCTCGCCGCGACGCCAACCGAGTTTGACGAGGTCCGCCAGCGGCGGGAAGGCCCTGACCCGCATCCATTCTCGCTGGTTGACCACACCGACGTCGGCGCCGATCGCGACCAGGCCGAGAACTACGCCAAGAAAAAGCATACCTGCCACCGTTCCACCCGTCAGCCGGATGACGACAGACGCGATTACGAAGTACAGCAAGCGGCGCAGGAAACGGTACCGTCCTGTTCGGCTATCCCGGCGCACGCAGATCGCACAGCGCGGGACGTTGACCATCTGTGTCCGCCATCGCACGGTGGTTCCGCTGCCGTAGCGCACCCGCGTCACGTCCTTGTGCAGCCCTACCTTGCGAGATGCCAAGGAATCCGCCCGCTCTTTCTTGCAGGTCCAGCAGATGCGGTAGATGGTGGCGGCGGTCGCGCGAGTCGTGCTACCGAAATCGGTGGTGCTGGTCGCGCGAATCTTCCTGCGGAGGTCCGCGCTGATGGCGGTCGCGCGAATCTTTCTACCGAAATCGGTGGTGGTGGTGGTCGCGCGAATCTTGTCGGCGAGGTAGGTGGTGACGGTCACGAGAATCCTGCTGTTCTCGGCCAGTCGGTCCTGGGCCGATGCCGACACCGCGATTCTCCTGGCCTGCTCCACCACCGCCGCCATCCGCAGGTATGCCTTCATATCACCCACGTCGAGGGCGGCCCCCTCTCGCCTCTGGTCGAACACCAGCACGCACCGTAAGGCGACAAGAGCGACTTCGTCGTGCGCATGGACCCGGACCGGTTCGTCGTCGGGCAGCAGGAAGTCGAGTTCCCCAAGAATGCCTTCGCTGTCCGCGAGGAGGCGTTCAGCATGGTCGATGCCATCCGATGGCGTACCGACGACGGCCTGAATCGTGGCGGTGCACAGCGTGCTGATCCTGGTCGTCATCGGCTGGCTGGCGCTCCGCAGCGCAGCCTCGACGTTTCCCAGCCTTGATTGTCGCAGCGCCGCGAGCTGCATCCGGGCGCGCTCGCGGTCGCCGCCGCGGATGGCCGTGGCCGCCAGCTCCGCACCGATCGACAGGATGACGCCCGGGAGCGCCGAGCGCATGTCGGCGGCCAGGCTCTCGTCCAGTCGAGCGTCCGCGGTGCGCCTGATCTGCGCGGCGAGACGGCCCCAGATCCGCCCGTCCCGCAGGACGTCCGCCCAGCGGCGATACACCTGCGCCCAGTCAGGCTGGCCGACAGCCTGAGCATCGCCGCGCGCCAGCGCGCTGCCGGGCGCAAGCTCGGTGTCGAGCGCCCGCAGGTGTTCCAACACCGCCAAGTTGTGTGCGCCGGTCCCGCTGTCGTCGGTGCTGCCGCTGTCGTCGGTGCTGCCGGTGGACGCGGACCAGTGCGTGGCTGCGGAGTCCGGATCGCCCGCGGCCAGGGCGACGAGCGCCTCGTCGTCCGTGGCGCCGAGCTGGGCAGGCCAGAACCAGAAGAACTCGTCGACCAGCCGCTCTCGAGAATCGCGGAGGCGGTCGAGGGCGGTGTACAGGTCGGCCGTCGTCGGAGCGGGCCGCACCGCCAGCGCGGGAGGCGTCGGGGTGGCTCCGCCGATCCTCTCGATGATCGCCAACTGATCGACCATCCGGCGGATATCCCGGCCGCTGGACCCGATCGCCAGGCCGGTCAACCGGAACGCATTGCGCTGGTACAGCCGCGGCGACGCGACGTCCGACAATATGTTACGGTCGGTTTCGCGGTCCGGTGCGGCATCACGGGCCATCACATCATCACCCCTTTGCGCCACAGTCGGATCCGCGGCTCGAACCCGGCGCGGAGCCCGGGCCATTTGTTGACGGCATCCTCCATGAGATCCGCAGCTTCGCCGAGCCGGCCCCGCCGGCTGACGTCACCGTCTGACTGGCCATATGGTGGCCATATGGTGGCCATATGGTGGCCATATGGCGCGCCGGGGCGGACATCCTGGTGTTGCGGAAAACCTTCATCGCCTGCCGGCCGAGAAAACGATACTCGGCCCGGTAGAGCTCAGCGAACGCGCCCCTACCCAACAGCCGATCGACCACATAAGTATCCCGGATGACCTGCCCATTGTGTAACAGGACCATGCGCGACACCTCCAAGATCGATCAAGATCGCAAGATGTGCTGCCTCACCAAGGGAATCGCCCGGACGAGGGCCCCGCGTATCCCGAGCGGCCCGCACCGGTGCTCTTTCTGCGAATTATAGGAGCGAACTCTCATATGCGTCACGATACGGCGGCCGACTGTCGGGTGGCCCACGCCGCGATCGGGACGAATGGTCAACCGCCATCCCGCGCCCGCAGGACGGGACGCAGGGCGTCCAGCACGGCGGCATCCTCGATGGTGGACGGCACGCCGGGCGCCCGACCGTCGGCGATCTCGCGCATGGTCCGGCGGAGGATCTTTCCGGACCGGGTCTTCGGCAGCGCCGCGACGACGTCAACCTGCTTGAACGCGGCGACCGGGCCGATCTCCGACCGGACCAGGGCCACCAGTTCGGCGGCGAGCACCGCCGGGGTGATCTCCGCTCCGCTCTTCACCACGACGAGACCGCGCGGCACCTGCCCCTTGAAGGAGTCGGCAACCCCGACGACCGCGCATTCGGCGACCGCCGGGTGGGCGGCGAGCACCGCCTCCATCGCGCCGGTGGAGAGCCGGTGCCCGGCCACGTTGATGACATCGTCGGTGCGGCCCAGCACGTACAGATAGCCGTCGGCATCGACGTACCCACCGTCCCCGGTCAGGTAGTAGCCGTCGAACGCGGACAGGTAGGAGGCCACGTACCGTTCGTCGTCGTCCGGCCAGAGGGTCGGCGACGTTCCCGGCGGCAGCGGCAGTCGGATGCAGATCGCGCCCTCCGTGCCGGCCGGCACCTCCACCCCGGCGGGGTCGAGGACCCGCACGTCGTATCCGGGCATCGGCACCGACGGCGAGCCGGCCTTCACCGGCAACCGCTCCAGGCCGATCGGGTTCGCGCAGATCGGCCAGCCGGTCTCGGTCTGCCACCAGTTGTCGATGACCGGCACGCCGAGGGCGTCGGATGCCCAGCTGAAGGTGGCCGGGTCCAGCCGCTCGCCGGCGAGGAACAACGCCCGCAGACCGGACGTGTCGTGCATGGCCAGCAGCTCGCAGCCCGGATCCTCTTTCTTGATCGCCCGGATCGCGGTGGGCGCGGTGAACAGCACGTCCACCCCGTGCTCGGCGACGACCCGCCAGAACGCGCCGGCGTCCGGGGTGCCGACCGGCTTGCCCTCGTACAGGACCGTCGCGGCGCCGGCCAGCAACGGCGCGTAGACGGTGTACGAATGGCCGACAGCCCAGCCGATGTCGGACGCCGCCCACATCACGTCGCCCGGGCCGATGTCGAAGATGTGGCGCATCGACCAGGTCATCGCCACCGCGTGTCCACCGTTGTCGCGGACGATTCCCTTCGGTCGACCAGTGGTGCCCGAGGTGTAGAGGATGTAGAGCGGGTCGGTCGCGGCGACCGGCACCGCAGCGGTCGGCCGCGCCGCGGCGACCAGCGGCGCCCACTCGAGGTCACGCCCGGCAACCAGCTCGCAGCGCTGCTGTTCCCGTTGCACGATCACACAGTGCGCCGGGGCGTGGGTCGCCAGTTCCAGCGCCGCATCGAGCATCGGCTTGTACGGGACGAGCCGGGTGGGCTCGATCCCGCAGGACGCGCTGACGATGACCGTCGGGTGGGCGTCGTCGACGCGGGTGGCGAGCTCCGCGGGCGCGAACCCGCCGAACACCACCGAGTGGACGGCCCCGAGCCGGGCGCAGGCGAGCATCGTCACCACCGCCTCCGGGATCATCGGCAGGTAGACGATGACCCGGTCGCCGCGGCCGACGCCGAGGCCGGCCAGCGCCCCGGCGGCCCGCGCCACCTCGTCGAGGAGCTCGGCGTAGGTGAACCGGCGCACCACCCCGGTGACCGGCGAGTCGTAGATCAACGCAATGGCGTCGCCCCGGCCCGCCGCCACATGCCGGTCGAGTGCGTTCGCGCAGGTGTTGAGTTCGGCGTCCGGGAACCACCGGTACATCGGCGCCGCGTCGTCGGCCAGGATGCGCCGCGGCGCCCGCACCCAGTCGACTGCCTCGGCGGCCGCGCCCCAGATCCCCGCCGGGTCGGCCAGACTCCGCCGGTACACATCGTCGTATGCGCCCATGCGACCATCCTCACACCACGAGTGCCTTCTCGTGAGAGACGTTCGGAGCGCACCACCGAGCGCGCGCTGGTCGAGGCAGGCCAGAGCCCCGCAGCCGCTCGCAGGAGAGATCGACGTCTGTGGAGGCCGCTCCGGTCCCGTTTCTCCTGGACTACCGAAGGCGGTGCACGGAGGAATCCGGCCACACCCGGCAGCTGGTGGTTGCGGCTACTTTCTCGGCCGTCACCCTGAGATCGACCAGTTCAGGTCGCCGTGCCCTGGTCTGAAGCATCGCGATACACACGCCGGCCGGCGGAAGGTCGACCGCCTGGGCGTAGACAACTCCGGGATGAGGGAAAAGCGCAGCCGAACTCGCCGGAAGTATCCCGATGCCCCTGCCATCGGCTACCTCGCGCAGAAAATCAGTCGGCGTCTCGCAGCGAGCAATCACCTTTGGCTCCGAACCGTCCGGGCGTGGCGAGACGGTCCAGAACGCGGCGACCGACGGTGGGGCGTAGGCGCTGTAGACCAGCGGTTCGGCCACCACATCGTTCAGCGACAAGTAGCGCCGGTGGGCCTCCTTGTGGGTGGTTGGAAGGCAGAACACCCTTGGCTGAGCCTGCAGCGGCACGTAGCTGAGATCGGCGGCGTCGGAAAGGATGTTGGGGAAGAGCGCGAAGGTCGCGTCGACGGCCCCCTTGCGCAGGGAACTGCTCTCCCCCCACCAGGGGATGGCGCGCAGTGTGAGCTCGATGTCAGGAAAGTGGTCGCTGAACAGTTGTAGTAGGTGGCGCGCCGCCGGGCAGTAGTAGTTGGGACTCGCTCCGACCACAAGCTGGCGGCGGCTGCCGGTGCTGCTACGGCCGGTGCTGCTACGGCCGGTGCTGCTACGGCCGGTGCTGCGGACCCGATCAAGTGAAGCAGTCACGTGGTCCACAAGCGCGGGTAGCTCCGCACGCAGAGCCTGGCCCGCCGGTGTCAGGGTGACCTGCCGAGTGTTGCGGACGAACAGGCTGCATCCCAGCGAGTCCTCCAATGCCCGCACGGACCGGCTGAGCGCCGACTGGCTGAGGTGGAGCTTTGCCGCCGCGCGGGTGAAGCTGAGCTCTTCGGCGACAGCCGCGAAGTGCTCGAGCAGCTTCAGATCCACATGCAGACTCTAGCGGCGCACCGGCAACCGTCGCCGTTGACACCAGGCGAGCCGGGTCGGCCACGGAATGTGCAGACGCCCGGTCGCGGTGGCGAGCCGGATCAAACGACAAGGGCGATCCCCGACTGATGCGTGCGACGCATAGGTAATTGACCGCTCCCGCCCCGGCCAATACTTTCATCGTCAACAGCAACGAACCGGAACCCGCCGGGGGGTCGCGAAACGACCTCCCGGGATGACAGACGGAGACTGATGCGCGCGTATAACGTAAACGTGGACGTGACCGGGCGGACGGACCTGCCTGGAGAACTGTGGACGGCCACCACCGTGTACTTACCCGATCAGCCGTGCGGTCCGATGACCGTATTGTTCGGGTTCCCGGGAGGCGGATTCGGCCGTAAATATTACGACGTCCGCGCGATTCCCGGCTACAGTCAGGCTGAATATCACACCGCCGCTGGTTTCGTCTTCGTGGCCTGTGACCACTTGTTTGTCGGCGACAGCAGCAGACCCGACGATCCCCTGGCGCTGACCTGTGAGAACCTCGCGATGGCCAACCATGCCACCGTCGAACACGTCGTCTCGAGGCTTGGCGCTGGCTCGCTCGCGTCGGAGCTCTCGCCGATCGACGTCACGAAGATCGTGGGAATGGGTCAATCGATGGGCGGCTGCCTGCTCACCGTTCAGCAGGCCAACCACCGCACCTTTGACGGCGTGGCCTTTCTCGGCTGGAGCGGGATCTACACCAATTTCCCCGCGCCCGGCGGCAGTCGAATCACCTATCCCCTGCCGCGCCGCGGCAGCGACCTACATCCGATCGCCGACCAGGTTCTCGGCGTCGTGGGCCCGGACGAGGACCAGTTCCGGTTCTGCTTCCACTGGCCGGACGAGCAGCCGGAGCTGATGGAAGCCGACCTCGCCACCTATCGCCCCTTCTCAGGTGTCGTTCGCGGCGACGACCGGACGCCATGGGGAAGCGCGACTGTGCCGCCCTGTGCGATAACCATGATGACCGATGGTGCGGTCAGCGCCGAGGCAGCAGCCATTGACGTACCCGTGCTCATTGCCAGCGGTGAGCGAGACGTCATCCCCGATCCCTGGGCGGAACCGTCCGCCTACCGGTCATCGTCGAACATCTCGGTCGTGGTCGTTCCGCGTATGGCTCACATGCACAATTTCGCCCGGACACGCGAACAGCTGTGGGAGCACCTCGCGAACTTTGCCCGCGCGACACCGAAGGCGACAGCAACGTAACACGAAGCGTCCGGAGTCACGGTCGTTTCACGATCAGTCCATCCACGGACCCGAAGGTCAACGCGGTCTGGATGTGGGCGGCGATCCTCACCGTCCCGGCCGGGTCGTCCGCCACGCCCGCGCACTGCTCAACGCCGACGCAGCGGCGATGCCGGTGCGAGTGCACCTGGCCGCGGACGGATCGACGTCGCGCGACGGCGACTGACGACACAAACGGCTTGAGCCCGGTGGCTGGTGGCTGGTGGCTGGTGGCTGGTGGCTGGTGGCGTCGAAGACTGCGGTGAACTCTGCGCCGGCCGATTTCGCTGAGTTAAAGAGCGAGCCCCGGGTCGAAGTAGTCACGCATCAGGGTCAGCTGGTGGCCCGCGTTCATCTCGATAATGCCCATCACGGGAATCTCGTGCCACTCGCCGTCGACGCGATGGCGATCGATGCGCTCCGCCCAGACCGCCGACCCGTCCTCGCAGAGGCGTTTGATTTCGATGTGATCGGCCTCTGTCATCTCCTGCATGTTCGTGAACCATGCGACGACGGCTTCCTTCCCCTCGATTTTCCGCCCCAGCGTGACGTGATCGACGACGACGTCGTCGGCGAGGATCCGGGCGAATGTATCAACATTTCTGGTCCTGAACGCCGCAATGAGATCGTGGACCGCATCGGCGACGTCACTCATTTCGAGAGTTCCTCGTGAACCTCTGCGGCGGCGCGTTGTCCGGAACGCACGGCGCCCTCCATGTACTGGACCCATTGTGTGGATGTTTCTGTCCCGGCCCAGTGAATACGGCCGACGGGTCTACGCAGAGCATCTCGGTAGTTCGTCCAGGTTCCCGGGGTCGGGACACCGCTGTAGCAGCCCCGCGACCAGGGTTCGCGGCCCCAGTTGGCGTAGTAGAAATGCTTCGGCGTGCGGGCCCGCTCGCCGAAGTGCACAACAAAGCAGTCGAGCATCTTCTGCCGCACATCCTCCTCGGACCGGTCCAGCCAGCGGCGGGCGACCTCGCCCTCGATAAAGCCGACCAGAATGCCGGGGACACCGTCGGGCGGCGAGTTGTCGAAGATCGAATTGATATCGTCCTCACTCACGACCTGACCGTTGAGGTTGTCATCCCGCCAGAACGCGTACGGGTACACGGCGTGACACTTGATCACCGAGCCCAACGGCATCCGTTGTGTGTACTGGTCGCGGGAGGCGGGCATCGGAGGGTCGTACCGGATCCGTGCGGCCAGAGCGGGCGAAGCTGCTACGATGACGTATCTGCCTTCATAACGGCCATTGTCCGTTTCGACGATCATCGAATCGCTCGTCTGATTGATCGTCCTCGCCGGTGACTCGTATCTGATCTTTCCTCCGAGTCGTTCGGCCAGGCGGACGGGAATCTCCTGCGCTCCGCCCAGGAAACGCCAGACCAGCGAACTCGCCTCGAGTTCCTCAACGCCACCCGCCGCCGCGACGTAAAAGAGGAGGTGCAAGAACGACAGGTCACACGGTTCCACCGAGAAGTACCCGACAATCACGGAGTGAAGGGCAAATTTCGCACCGGCCGTCTTCAGGTTCTGCTCCATCCAGGTGGCGACGGTCTGGGTGTCCCACTCCGTCGCCCGCGACGCTTCCCACGGTGCTTCGGACGGAACTTCCCTGGAGAGCGCGTCAATCACGGCCACGGCATTCATGAAATCCGCGAGATCTTCCGTGGGAACCGGGATCTCCAGCGAGCCGGAGCTCTCAGCCGCGTAGACGGTCCGCACGCCGTCGTAGACGAGGATGTGCCGCCCGTCCTGGAACGTGGGAAACGTCGTCACGCCCATTTCCTCGGCGAGCGCGAGGATCCGGGTCTGACCCGGCCCGATCCACTGGCCGCCGTTGTCCACCCAACCGCCCCCAGGTATCTGCTGGGTCCATGCGCGGCCACCAACCCTGTCCCGCGCCTCGAGCACTGTCACCGAGTGACCCTGGCCGTTCAAGGCCCAGGCGGCAGAAAGTCCGGAATAACCCCCACCGACGACAATCACGTCGACAACGTCCTGCGAACTCACCATTTATCACTCCCTGCTTCGTCGGGATGCTCCCGTGTTGATCCGACCTGGATTCCAGCCCGACCGCGGACCGCAACAGGCGGTGTCAACCGGTGAAAGCAGGTTCGCTGGCATCTCGGCGAAAACTTTTGGTGGCGTCCGGTAATCAAGCATACGCCTCTGCCGTATGTCGGGTGCGTACGACACGGCATTCAGAAAGATCGGACGAAAGGGAATCATCACCACTTTCCGAATGTATTCAAGAATGATCCCGTCCGTGTTCTTCATTCGTCCCGCGTTCACAGACCGGCTGACTGGGGTGAACAAAACAGACATCGATGCTCGCATCCAAGGAGCAGCCGAGTTTTCCAGACTCGATCCCCACGGTGCTCACACGGGATTCGTATGTTTGCGCTGTCTCTAGATCCCCGCCGGGTCGGCCAGACTCCGCCGGTACACATCGTCGTATGCACCCATGCGA